>JAKDMK010000414.1 GCA_030452365.1 Nitrococcus sp. | reverse complement strand
GCGCCCAACAGCCGGCCATGCGGCGTTGCTCGTCGTTCATTTGGAACAACCAAACATCTCTCCTCGCGCCTTGCCTGACCGGCTGTTGGGCAGCAACGCGACGCCGTGGGTGAATGTCAACAGGCCCTGGCGGGAGCATACTCCGGGAGGCGATCCGAGAGAAGCGCCAGCCAATCTTGGCGCGACCGGCGCGTGGCGCCGACCGGGGAGCGCTCAACGCAGGTTAATGTAGCCCATGTGCTCCAGCTTGAGGATGACCTGCTGGGCCGCTTCATCCGGCGTGCAATCGATGGTATCGATTCGCAGTTCCGGGTTCTCCGGTACCTCATAGGGATCGTCGATGCCGGTGAAGTTCTGGATCAGTCCGGCCCGAGCCTTGGCATACAGGCCCTTGCGGTCACGGCGCTCGCATTCGTCCAGGGGCGTGGCGATATGGACCTCGAGAAAGCCGCCGCCGGTTTCCTCCACCATCTTACGCACGCCGCGGCGGGTCTCGGTATAGGGCGCGATGGGTGCGCACAGGGCAACCCCGCCGTTCTTGGTAATCTCGCCGGCGACAAAGCCGATGCGTTTGATATTGAGGTCGCGGTGCTCCTTGGAAAAACCGAGCTCGCTGGAGAGGTGCTTGCGCACGAGGTCGCCGTCCAACAATGTGACCCGGCGGCCGCCAAGCTCCATGAGCTTGACCATGACGGCGTTGGCGATGGTGGATTTCCCGGACCCGGACAGGCCCGTGAAGAAGATGGTGAATCCCTGTTTTTCCTTCGGCGGATAGGTTCGACGCAGCTCCTCCACCACCTCCCGGTAACCGAACCACTCGGGGATCTCCAATCCCTCGCGCATGCGCCGACGAAACTCGGTACCCGAAATGTTCAGCTCGGTTTCGTTTTCCCGCACTTCGTTGTTCGGCGCATACTCGGCGCGTTCCTTCACAAAGACCATCATCCGAAACGGTATCACCTCGATACCGACCTCATCACGATAGCGCTCGACCACCTCCTGCGCCTC
The DNA here is from genome assembly GCA_030452365.1 of Nitrococcus sp. Classification (GTDB taxonomy): domain Bacteria; phylum Pseudomonadota; class Gammaproteobacteria; order Nitrococcales; family Nitrococcaceae; genus Nitrococcus. The sequence continues at coordinate 1,940 of JAKDMK010000414.1, read as the reverse complement.
GTAAGGGCCATAGAAGCTCTCGCCGTTGCTATCCTTGCCGGGGCCGGCGTGATCCCGCCCGATAATGAAGTGGGTGCAGCCGTGGTTCTTGCGGATAAGCGCATGCCACATGGCCTCGCGCGGTCCTCCCATGCGCATGGCCAGCGGCAGCAGCGCGAGCGCCGTGGTCTGCTCCGGGTACTTCTTGAGGATATGCTCATAGCAGCGCACGCGGGAGAAATGATCCACATCGCCGGGTTTGGTCATGCCGACCACCGGGTTGATCAGTAGATTCGCCTCGGCTTGTTTCGCGGCACGGAAAGTCAGCTCCACGTGCGCGCGGTGCATGGGATTTCGGGTCTGGAAGGCCACCACCCGGCGCCAGCCCGCCTTGGCAAAGCGCTCGCGCACCTGCTGAGGGTTCATCCGCAGATGGGTGAAATCGTAATGCACCGGTTCACTGATGCCACGCAGCCGCCCCCCAAGGCAGACCGGATGGGCCTGCTGGAGGAGGTAATGCACTCCGGGATGAACGACATCATCCGTGCCGAACACCCCGCGGCTCTCGGCAATCCGGTCGGGCTCCCAGATCTCATCCACGTCCAAAACGGCGATCAGCATACCTTCATCATCGCGCAGGGCCACCTTGTCCCCCACCCCGAGGCCCTCGGCAAACTCGCGCGTGACATCCAGGGTGATGGGAATCGGCCACAGCGTGCCGTCGGCTAGCCGCATCTCCTCGACCACGTGCTCACAGTCGGCACGGCCAAGAAAGCCCTGCAGGGGCGAGAAGCCACCGTTGAGCAGCAGCTCAATATCGCAGAGCTGGCGCTGGGTGAGGTCCCAACTGACGTAGTCGACGGCGCGCGCCTTCTGCGCGGCCGCATCCGCAGACGAGAGGTAGAGGTTTTTTAGCTCGCCCCCATGAGGCTGAATGAGATCGGTCATAATCCTTTCCCTAAAAATTTGCACAAATACGCTGGGTAAACCGGGCCTCTCGGCCGCAGAGCCGCGGCCTGTGGCCGGCGCGCGGGCCGACCTGCAAGCTCAGGCGCTATTGTACTCGCTGTCCGCTGCCTGATTCTGCCCAGGCGAATGCAGTCCCAATACCGCTAGAAACCACAAGCCGGCAATTGCGGCACAGAATTGGAACGTCCCCTCAATGCCAAAACGGCCGTAGACGATTCCGCCCGATAGGCCGCCGAGGAAAGCACCAGTGAACTGGCAGGTGGAGAACACACCCAGCGCGGCCCCTTTGGCATCTTCCGGAGCGAAGCGGGAAACCAGTGAAGGCAGGCTGGCCTCCAAGACATTGAAGGCGGTGAAATAGACAATCAACGCCACGACAACGGCCCAGGGCCCGATTCCGATTGCGTCCGCCAGCGCGAACGAGCCAATGCCCAGCACGACAACCATTGCCGCGATCAAGCGGTGCATCACTCCCTTGGATTCTCCCAAATTGACCATCGGGAAGAGTAGACCGGCTGAGATCAACATCACCGGCACATAGACTTTCCAGTGATCGAGCGCCGGCAGGTGCATACTGCTCTCTATGACCTTTGGCAGGACCACGAAGCTTGCGGTGAGAATCAGATGTAAGGCGAGCACGCTCAGATCGAGCCGGATGAGATCCGGATGGCGCAGTACCCGCCCAAAGGTACCGGGGCGGATTTCCCGGTCATGGGAGTGCTCGTAGTGGCCGGGAACAAAAACGTAGAGCAGCACCATGGCTATCAACGCGAGGGCGGCCGTGGCCCAGAAGATTCCCGTGAGCCCGACGTAATAAGCCAGCGCGGGTGCGATGACAAGCGCCAACATGAAGGCCGCGCCCACGCTGATGCCGATGAGGGCCATGATCTTGGTGCGCTGGCTCTCGCGCGTGGCATCGGCCGCCAGCGCCATGACGGCCGCGGCGATCGCACCGCAGCCTTGCAGAGCCCGGCCGAGGATGACGCCATAGA
>JAKDMK010000413.1 GCA_030452365.1 Nitrococcus sp. | reverse complement strand
CGCAGCGTGCCGCCTTGTGGTGTCGTGTACTGGCGATCCGCATGCAAGCGGCGTCGGACCGCCCGACCCGATTTCTCGAACGAAGCCTCGAGGTCACCTCTCATCAGCCCGAGCCAGTTGCGATAGACCACCGTTTTGTCCTCGGCATCCACTGCGGCAACGGCATCCTCACAGTCCTGGATAGTGGTCAGGGCCGATTCTAAAACGAGATCCTTTACCCCGGCGGCATGCTCACGGCCTATGGCATCGCCTCGGTCCACCAGGATTTCCAGGTACAGTTCGTGATTGCGCAGCAGCACGGTGGCGGGTTCGGCCGGGTTGCCGACGTAGCCCACAAACTGCTCTGGCTGCTGCAATCCAGTGTCTGCCCCCGCGCCGAGGTTCACCACTAAACGCTTGCCGTCATCCTCGTCATGCAAGGCATAGCCGATCGCATCTCTGTGGCTGCCGTGCGATAACGGCGCTATCTCATCGAGGAGATCGCCGGCATAGGCCATAACCTTGCGGCCACGCCGCGGATTGTAGCGGGCACGGTGCTCGGCACCGCCCTCCTGCGGTATAACATCGGAGCCGTAGAGCGCATCGTACAAACTGCCCCAGCGCGCATTGGCGGCATTGAGCGCATAGCGCGCATTACTCATCGGCACGACCAGCTGGGGACCAGCGACGTGCGCGATCTCCGGATCGACATCGGCCGTACTGACTTGAAAATCCGCGCCTTCCGGCAGCAGATAGCCTATTTTCTCCAGGAACCGCCGATAGGCTTCGTGATCGTGTGGCCGCCCCTGGCGCTCTTTGTGCCAGGTATCAATCTTGGCCTGCAGGTCGTCACGCTCGGCGAGCAGCTCGCGGTTTCGCTGGCCCAGATCGGCGACTATCCTTGCCAGCCCCCCCCATAACCCCTCTGAATCGAAGCCGAGCGCTGGTGTTACCTCCTGCGCAATCAAATCATGGAGTGATTTAGCGACCTGCAGCCCGCCAATCTGAACCCGTTGCGTCATGGCCCGAAAACGGTCGCTCCAAGCTCAGGCAGGACTTTTCGATTCAACATAGCTGATCTTGTGCGACTCCAGGAATTCCGCGACCAAGTTTCTTACCGCTTCAGTTTTGAATCGATCCCATTCATCCTGAACGCCCTTAGCCTCAATCAGGTCGTTGAAGCGAGCCGGCCCTTCAGCCCCGCGCATTGCATTGCGCAAGCTCTCGCGTAATTGGCCGTCATCAACCGCATCGCAATAGCTATCCATGAGCGAGAACTCGACGCTCGCCTTGTTCGGTAGAACGACATAGTCATCCGAGGTCACCACCTCTTTGACCTTGGGCAGAAAGTCCTCCATCAACCAGTCGGCGAGCTCGCTGGCTTGCTCTTCATTGAGGGCTATGCGCGCTTCCCTTTCCGTTATGGTCATCAGCTCGCCGGTTTTGCGGTTGAGATAGATTGACCAGCCCTCTTGTAAGCCTTCGACTTCAGTCACAACGTGCCGTAGCGATACCGGGAGTGCCATATCAGTAGATCCTCTCAATCTAATGCCACGAATTATAGAACCGATGCCGAACGCCGTGTCTCGCTGCATCGGCACCGCTGGCGTATGCGCGAGAGTGTACATTGAATGCACTCGTGCGCCCATCACCGGACTAGCATCGTTCCCCTCACCCCTGCCAATGTCTCCCAAACCCCCGCTGAACGTGGCCGCGGAACATGTCAATCTGTTTTGGACAACGAATTCTTGGGCAGTGTCTATTTGGCTTTTGCGCCAGCGGCGCCTTCACCGGCGGCGATTGGCTGATGCCAACCCGAGGCAGACGTTCAGGCGATTCCAGATGCCTCTAGAGTGAGCGTGACGGCCAGTCTCGCTAATCAGAAGATGCACGATTGATAGGCGCGACCCGGAGATTATTTTTTTGTCCAACGATGTAGTGGCCAAGGCACCTGCGTCGGCCGTTGCAATCAATCCTGGAATCGCGGAGCATTCCGACAGACGGCCTCCCCGTCGGGCCACCGCGTGCATCTGCACCAATCCCGGGAGACATATAGACATGAGAACGTTCGTTTTGGCGGCCTTTGCCTGCCTTCTGTTCGCGCCTTCAGCCCACGCAGCGAAGTGGGGGGACTTCAAAGACGACGGCTGCGTCAACATCAAAGACGGCGTCGCCTATCGACAGTATTCCTCGATCCTTTGGAACATCCCCTCGGGAGACGACTGGAAGAACGCCTGCGAGGACACACCGGGCACAGGGCCGACCGCCGATTACAACGCGGTCCGCTGCCCCGAGGCCGGCGGCCATCAGTGGGGTGAGTTCGAAGTCCCCGATGACAACTGCGAGCCGCACTGGGGCGATTTCAAGGACGATGGATGCGTCGGGCCAGACGTTCGACATTACTCCGCCATTCTGTGGGACATCCCGCATGGCGTGACATGGGAGGCCGCGTGTCGTGGGTGGCCGGCCGAGATCAGCGGTTCGCTCGGCGTGCAGCACTTCGACCAGGCGACGCGCTGCATGAACCATGGCGGCCATATGTGGGGCGAGTTCGACTACGCGGATGAGTCCTGCGACTAGGGTGCCGGGAAAAGGACCGCCCTTCGGCTTGAGCTTGGACAGGCCGGCCAGGAGGCACGCGGGGCTTGCCTCCACTAGGCTTGCCAGGACCCTGCGCGCTCATCACTCGTCTTCCCAGCCGTCCTTGCTCAGATCCTTTACTTTGCGGTAGTCGATCTTTTTGAAGGATTCGCGTGAACGGCGGTTTTGGTACCAGACGTAGAAGACCAGCAACATGGCAACGATCACCACGCCGACAATCAGCATCCACAGTTCCATCATGTCTCCAAGGCAGTGCCGGCGTTCAAGCCCAGCAGTTTTCCGGCGCTGCCCCGGTTCACTGCAATTTCGGCGAGGCCGAGCGAGTTTACATACTAGAATGCCCACCCCGAGGCCACCGCCGAGAATTTATCGGCGCATTC
>JAKDMK010000412.1 GCA_030452365.1 Nitrococcus sp. | reverse complement strand
ATCTAGCAGCCTGCCGGCCTTACGTCTACTCCAGACATCATCCTACTGATCTCGCGTATGTTTTCGTGTTTTATCACTAATTTTTCCATAACAATATAATCAACTATGTCACGTATTTGCGCCCGACACGCTCCTTGGCGGATTTGAGCACACTGTCTTGGGTGGCGCAACAGAATTTTTCCCAAAGTGACCCCACTTACCACCTAGTGCCGACGGGGTCAAGTCTAGTATTATGCATTTAACGCACGGGCTGACCCAAGTCATAGGCTTGAGACTTTAAATGCATAATACTAGACTTGACCCCCATTACAACAAAATTACCGAGTCCAAGATGCGCTGGACGATGGCCTCATAAGCACCAAAGTAATATGGCTGCGCGCCCAGATACAAAATCAGGTGCAGGCGTTCGTCTTCGGTGATTATCCCCATCGCGCGCCCCTGATAGGCCAGACCATTTTCTGACTCGAAGCGCAGCTCGAAGCGAAACCCCGGGCGGCCGCCGAACTCGGCGGGCCGTAAGCGCTTGGCCACCACATCGACCGAGCCTGATTGCTGCAGTGTGGCGGTAACAAGCTCCATCACGTCATGGGCGCGCATGCCCTGACGATATTCCGGCCAATGCCCGCCTTGCCAGCTGCCCGCCTGCGTCCTTGTTGTCGGCAATAGCCTGTCCCCTTCCTCGATGTTTGCATACAGGCGCAGTTGTTCGAGCAGCGGCCCGTCCACGGTCCAGATCTGCAGCTTATAGCCCTGTTGGCGGCTCCATTCGATCTGTGGCTCGACCCGATAAGCATCCCCGACCTCGTTGGGGTTGTCCATGAGTAGGCTGCTGCAACCGGCGAGCCCCGTGGCAGCGAAGCCGAACAGAGCCAGACCGCGCGCGCGCGCGCTCACGTTCACGGCAGCCGCTCCAGATAGGCCTCGATCATGGCGGCGTCGTCGGCTGATTGCGCCGCGTTCAGATAGCGCAGGAAGGCCCGCCGGGCCTCGACCGGCCGCTCGGCACGCCACAGGACGCGTCCGAGCTCGCGCTGGGTCTCGACCGGTGCGGCTGGATAATCCAAGGCGTTGCGATAGGCTTTGATCGCGCGCTCGAGATCCCCTTGCTCGCCGCGCAATCGATAAACCTCGCCCTGGTAATAGTACAGCTCGCCGAGGTTCTCTCCCTGGTCAATCAGTCGTTCGAGCAGTACACGCACGCGGCAGATGTGGCGCGCGGCCAGTTCCATGCGCAGCCATTTACCACGATGCGGCAGCGTTGCCTCGAGGAAATCGGCACGCCCGGTAACGCCGCTCTTGCCCGATCGCTCGGCAAGTCTGCGCAGGGTTTGCAGCCGCTCAGCCGACGGCGGATGGCTTGCGAACAGGGCCGGCGGGGTCGGCAGATCGCATTCGCGCTGCTCTTCGAGCAGATGCGCCCAGATCTCGGCGGCCTCGCGGGGTGCGTAACCGGCCTGTGTCATCAACTCGAAGCCGATTCTGTCCGCCTCGGCCTCCTGTTCCCGTGAATAGGACGCGAGATACCCCATGGCAATCAGTTGGCTGATAGCGCCAGTGCTGAACCCAACCGGCCCCGCGCTGATCACGCCGACGCCCCCGAAAAGCAAGCCGAATTGGGTAGCCAGCAGCAGCTTGGCCGTTTGGCGTGTGGTCTTGAACTGTTCCAGGGTGTGGCGCTGTATGTAGTGGGCCGTTTCGTGGGCGAGCACGGTGGCGAGCTGGGCCTCGTTCTCGACCCGCAAGAGTAGGCCGGTCCAGACCTGCGCAAAGCCGTTGGGCGCCATCGAGGCGTTGAAGTCCGGAACCTGCATGGTATAGACGCGAATCTGCGGGCAGTAATCGGTACTGACCCGGCACTGCACGCGCGCCACATAGTCTTCAAGCGCAGGATCCTCGATGCGTCTGCCCGAGATGGCGGTGCTTTGCTCCGCCATGCGCGAGGCAAGCCACAGGCCCTGCTCGGAAAGCTCCGTCGGCGGGCCTTTGCCCGGCTCGAGCTTGGGAACCTGGGCGGCACAGCCCGCGAGCGCGGCGGCCAGGATCAGCGCGGCGCTGCAGCGGCGGGATTTCATAACGGCAGCCCCGAGAGCAGTTTGATGCCGCGATCGTATATACCGTCCGGTTCATTGACATCGAGCGACTGACCCTGCAGCAGGTTGGTCCAAATCACCGCACCGGATTCGAGGTCGATCAACGTGGCGAACCCCACCGACTGACTGGTCGGCTGGATGAATCCGAACAGCACGACGCTAGCCGCAGCGAGCAGCGCGCGTGCGGTAGTGGAGGTGGCTTGCCGGTAGATCAGGAAAAGCGCGTAGTCGGCATCGTAATCGGCCCTAATCGGCGCTACGCTTTCGCCTAGAGTCCAGTCTAGTCCTTCCGGCTTTGTCGGCAGCGATAGCTGCTGCTGCGCAGGCGAATAACGATAGGTCAGAATGGTCTGCAATACTGTCTCATGCAGCGCTACGGCCTCAAGGTGCTCGTCGGCATAGGGTACGATCCCCTCGGCACTGCGGTAGCGGACGATCTCCGCACCATGGCTTTCAAGGGTGTCTTCGACCGCGTCGATCAATCCATCCTGCGCCTGCGTGGTCCAATCCGCTCTCGGCAAGGGCACTCCGGCCGCAGCGATCTCCAGCGCGGCAATATCGGGCGGCATCAGCAACACGCGCACGGGCTTCGTCGGCGGCGTGATCTCCTTTGCCAGGTACGGCTGCACTTGGACGCAGCCGCCGAGCACAAGCAGTACCAGCGCCGATGCCATCGTGCGCGTCAGCCGAACCCTGCCGAGCCGCCGCAGCTCATACATGTTCGAAACCCATGGCGGTTCATACCCCTATCATGGGCGCATGCTTAATCGCTGGCTAGGGCCTTTGGCATTTCCCACGTGCGCCGCGGCGGGTGCTCCGCCAAAACCGGAGCCGGTATGCTCTAGCGATGACGTTGACTCTGGGTAACTACCCACCCC
>JAKDMK010000411.1 GCA_030452365.1 Nitrococcus sp. | reverse complement strand
GCAAGCCCACGGCCGAGATCGGCACGAAGATCCGCTCTGTCTTCCAGGCCGACCGAGAGCCGGATCAGACCCTCGGTGATTCCGGCGGCCGCGCGTTGCTCGGGCGGATTGCGCCCGTGGGTGGTGCTCGCCGGATGGGTAATGGTGGTACGCACATCACCTAAATTGGCGGTAATGGACAGCAGCCGCGTGTGGTCGATCACGCGCCAGGCAGCCTCGCGCCCGCCCTCGACCTCGAACGATACGATGCCGCCGAAACCATTCTGCTGGCGCTCGGCAAGCTCATGCTGAGCGTGTGTCGCGAGCCCTGGATAATGCACCCGACTCACGCCTGGCTGCTGCGCCAGCCAAGTAGCAAGCGCGTGCGCATTCCCGCAATGGGCGCGCATGCGCAGAGCAAGAGTCTCGAGTCCCTTGAGAAATACCCAGGCATTGAACGGGCTCATGGCAGGGCCCGCGGTGCGCAGAAAGCCGAATACCTGCTTGCCCACCCGCTCGGCATCGCCAATCACGGCGCCACCCACGCAGCGCCCTTGGCCATCGAGGTATTTGGTGGCCGAATGAATGACCACATCGGCCCCAAGCGCCAGAGGTTGCTGCAACACAGGGGTGCAAAAGCAATTGTCCACCACCAGAATGGCATCATTGGCATGCGCAAGCTCCGCCAAGCGGGCGATGTCGGCAATTTCGGTCAGCGGATTGGAGGGAGTCTCCACGAACAGCAGTCGCGTCTCGGGGCGCATCGCCGCCTCCCACGCGGCGTAGTCGGTGAGCGGGACGAAATCGGTCCGCACGCCAAAACGGCCCAGGTGATTGCCGAACAGCGATATCGAGGTGCCGAAAATGCCGATGGACGAGACGATATGATCTCCCGCATTGAGCAGCGCCATGCAGGTTATCAGGATGGCGGACATGCCGGATGCGGTGGCGACGCAGGCTTCACCGCCTTCCATAATCGCCAAGCGGTCCTGAAAGGCGCGTACGGTCGGGTTGCTGAAACGTGAGTAGATGTTGCCCGGCTGCTGCTCGGAGAACTTGGCAGCGGCCTCGGCCGCGCTGCCAAAGGTGAAACTGGAGGTGGCGAAAATCGGCTCGGAGTGCTCTTGCTCGTTCGTTCGCCGCTGCCCTGCGCGCAGGGCCTGGGTGGCGATTGCGAATTCCCGAAAATCGATGTCGGTCATGGCTTAACCTCGCGCTGACGACGGATTGCAACGTATGAGACGCGGCGCAGCGAGAGAGAAAGCCCGGAGACGCAAAGCCCGCCACTGCGAAATCCACACGGCGGGCCGATCTCGCTTTAGCCGGATTTCTAAGGCGCCCGCAAGCTGAGGTCAAACCAGCGCCGTTTGGCTATCTTCCATCCTGCCAGCAGGACTGTCAATCCGCCGTATTGAAGACCCCGCTAAGGCTCATGGCATCCTCGCTGCGCTCGTATGGCTGCCTGGCTGCGTCGCAACGCAGGACCTCGAGCACGCGAAGATAGTCGGGAGTCACGTCACCCGTGACGTATTCGCCGTTAAAACAAGAGCAGTCGAAACGCTCGATCCTGTCGTTACCCTCGCGCACCGCCTCGATGAGATCGGACAAGTCCTGGTAAATCAGGTGATCCGCGCCGATGGCACGGCAGATCTCCGGCTCGGTACGCGCATGGGCGATGAGCTCCTTGGCGGCCGGCATATCGATGCCGTAGACGTTGGGGTAGCGCACGGGGGGCGCCGCGGAGGCGAAATAGACCTTGTTTGCGCCGACGTCACGCGCCATCTGCACAATCTGCCGCGAAGTCGTTCCACGAACGATGGAGTCGTCGACCAGCAGCACATTTTTACTGCGGAATTCCAGCTCGATCGCATTGAGTTTCTGGCGCACCGATCGCTGCCGCTGGATCTGGCCCGGCATGATGAAGGTACGGGCGATATAGCGATTCTTGATGAAACCCTCGCGATAGGTCACACCCAATTCGTTGGCGAGATCCAAGGCCACCGTGCGGCTGGTATCGGGGATGGGAATAACGACGTCAATGTCATGGCTTGCCCAGTCCCGAGCGATTTTGCGGGCCAGCATGCGCCCCATTCTAAGCCGCGATTTGTACACCGAAACATCGTCGATCATGGAGTCGGGGCGCGCCAGATAGACGAACTCAAAAATGCAGGGGGCCAGAACCGCGTTAGTGGCGCATTGGCGGGTGTAAAGCCGTCCACTCAAGTCGATGAACACGGCCTCACCCGGCGCCACATCGCGCACAAGTTGAAAGCCGAGCACATCCAGCGCCACGCTCTCGGAGGCAATCATGTACTCGCTGCCATCCTTGGTCTCCCGCTTGCCGAAGCAGAGCGGGCGGATGCCATAGGGGTCACGAAAGCCGAGCACGCCATAGCCGTTGATCATGGCTACGGCGGCATAGGCACCGAATGCACGGCGGTTGATGCCGGCAACGGCCGCGAAAATGTCATTCTCGTCAATTCTGAGCTTGCGCAACTCACCGAGCTCATGAGCAAGGATGTTCAGCAGCACCTCGGAGTCGGACGCCGTATTGATGTGTCGCAAATCCTCCAGGTAGAGCTCGCGCTTTATCTCCTCGGCATTGGTCAGGTTGCCGTTGTGGGCAAGGCTGATTCCATACGGCGAGTTCACATAGAAGGGCTGTGCCTCGGCCAGGCTAGAGCAGCCGGCCGTGGGATAGCGCACGTGGCCGATTCCCACATTGCCCTGTAACTGCAACATGTCCTGAGCACGAAATACGTCCCGCACCAGGCCGTTGCGCTTGCGTAGGTACAAGCGCCCGTTGTCATAGGTCATGATGCCGGCGGCATCCTGACCTCGATGCTGGAGCACCGTGAGCCCGTCGTAGAGTGCTTGATTGACGGGCCCTCGGGCCACCATGCCGATCACGCCGCACATATTAATCCTCGCACTGCAATTGTCAGTGTGTCGTGCCGAGGCCCGGGGCGGTGCGCTTTGGCGGAACACGCG
>JAKDMK010000410.1 GCA_030452365.1 Nitrococcus sp. | reverse complement strand
GGTCAAACCTATGTAGGCGCAGGCGATTGGCCGCGTCGAATTCTGTATACGGACTTCTCGTATATGGCCGAGGCGCTGCCTTATCGGATAGCGCCCTACCTTATTCGGCTCGATCCGCAGGCGCAAGACGGCTTTATCCGGGAGCCGCCGACACCTGCGATGGGTCCAGCCACGCATTTGGGCTATGCGGTGCAGTGGTTTGCCATGGCAACCGCGGTAGCGGTCATCTATCTCCTGTTAAACACAAAACGCCGATTCGATGACAACTAATACCGATTCCGGCGCTGGGAAAATTCGACACCCGGCGCGCATTCAGCTCTTGCTCATTGTGGCGCTGTTCAGCGTACCTGTGTTGCTTGCCTGGGTGGTATTTTTCGGTGGCTGGCAGCCGAGCAGTACCAGCAATAACGGCGAGCTACTGCAGCCGGCGCAGGCGTTGGCACCGAGCGACTGGACAACCCGCGAGGGGGAGCCCTTCGGGCGCGTGGATTTGGTCGGCTATTGGAATCTACTCCTGGTCGTAGATGGTCGCTGTGATCAGGCTTGTATGGAGTTATTGGATCTCTTGCGGCGCATGCGTATTGCGCTGGGCGTGAATGCAAGCCGAGTGCATCTGCTGCTGCTGCAACCGCGGGGGGCGCCGGCACCCGATTTGCCGGAAGTCTCGAACCCGGTGGTATTTGAGCTGCTGGCGCCCGAGTCGCGTATTGCCTCTTTGCTGGCCAAAAGCGCGGGCGGAGAAGGCGTCGGGCGCGGGGTGTTCATCGTGGATTATCGGGCTTTCAACATGATGACTTATCCGTTGCCGCTCGACGGTAGCGGAATGCTCGATGACGTTCAGCATTTGCTTAGAGTCTCCAATCCGCAAAGCGAAAACGCCGAACGCGAAGAACTACTACAGTCCCAGGATTCTTAACGATGATTGCAAGCCCTTGGTTTTATCGTTTGTCGCTGTTGACGGCCGTGCTTGCCCTTTGTGTGGTAGTGCTTGGCGCGTATGTGCGCCTAAATGATGCCGGACTTGGTTGTCCCGATTGGCCTGGCTGCTACGGCCATCTTACGGTGCCCCAAAGCCAGGTCGCCGTAGCGGCGGCAAACGCCGCGTATCCATCGCAGCCGGTCGAGCCGGCCAAGGGCTGGAAGGAGATGATCCACCGCTATTTTGCGGGTACCTTGGGCTTGTTGATCGTGGCACTGGCCATCCTCGCTTGGCGCAAGCGCAAGGTTGCGGGGCAGCCCGTGGTAATGCCCCTGGTTTTGGTGGGTCTGGTGATATTCCAGGCGCTACTGGGCATGTGGACGGTGACCTGGCAGCTCAAACCGGCTATCGTGTTGGCGCATCTGCTCGGTGGTCTGGCAATCGTCTCGCTGCTTTGGTGGCAAGTCTTGCGGGTGGGGCGGCTCGGAACCAAATCGAGCCGGCTTGCGCCGACGCACTGGCTTAAGGCGGCTCTAGGGCTCGGTTTGATCCTGGTGGTGGCGCAGATCGCGCTCGGTGGCTGGACCAGCTCCAACTACGCGGCACTGGCTTGCAATCAATTCCCGGCCTGCCATAGCGGCGAGATTGTGCCCGATAATGTGAACTTCGAGGAGGCCTTCGTGCTCTGGCGCGGACTCGGCATCAACTATGAATACGGTGTCCTCGAATCGCCGGCTCGAGTCGCAATACACCTGACGCACCGGCTGGGCGCCGTAATCGTTGCGGTGTTTACACTGGGGCTGGCGTTTGCTCTTTGGCGTTGGGTGCCGGGGCGTGCCGCGAATTGGAGCGCGGCCGCGCTCACGCTCTTAGTGACCGTTCAGTTCGCCCTCGGGGTAACCAACGTCCTGGGTGACTTGCCGCTTCCAGTGGCGGTAGCTCATAATGCAGTGGCTGCGCTGCTGCTTTTGGCATTTGTTACGCTTAATCATCTCATCAGACCGGTGCGTGAATCATGAGTAGAACCATCTCTATCACTTGGTTTGGGCCTGCCCGGCAGCATTTAGTCCGTCACTGGCACGATTACTACGAATTGTGCAAGCCTGGGGTTGTCGCTTTGATGGTCTTTACCGCGATCGTCGGGATGTTGGTGGCGAGTCCAGGTGATGTGCCTTGGCGGGCATTGACTTTGGGCAGCCTGGGGATTGCGCTCTCGGCAGCCTCCGCCGCCGCCGTCAACCACATGGTTGACCAGCGAATTGACGGTCAGATGTGGCGGACCAAGCGCCGACCGCTGCCGACCGCTCGCATTCGAACCGGGCATGCCATCGTCTTCGCCAGTCTGCTTGGAACCAGCGGGCTGGGTATTCTCTACTTGTTCGTTAATCCCTTGACCGCGCTGCTGACGTTCCTGTCTCTGATCGGTTACGCGTTTATCTATACGCTCTATCTCAAGCGCGCGACACCGCAGAACATCGTCATCGGTGGCGCGGCCGGTGCAGCACCGCCCCTGCTGGGCTGGACCGCGGTGACGGGATCGGTTGAGCCGAATGCGCTGCTTTTGTTCCTCATCATATTTGTCTGGACGCCACCGCATTTCTGGGCCTTGGCGATCCATCGGCGTGAGGACTACGCCAAGGTCAATATCCCCATGCTACCTGTAACGCATGGTGATCGTTATACCCGATGGCAGGTACTTTACTACACCTTGTTACTGGTAGCGGTGAGTGCATTGCCTTTTGTCACCGGGCTTGGAGGGCTCATCTACCTGATCGGCGCGATGATCATGGGTGGGATCTATCTCTACTATGCCATAGCGATGCTGGTTTCTTCGGATAAATCATTGCCGATGAAGTCATTCGGCTTCTCCATCATCTACCTGATGGCCATATTCGCTATATTGCTGTTCGATCGATATTTGCCGTACATCAAAGTCGCGTTGTCCTGAGCGCACACAGGCATATCGCGGCCGCGCTGTTGCGCGCTAAAGAGGGCTTCGCGTAACAACTCACCCCTCGTCATCCTGCGCGCAGCGAAGCGCAGTCGCAGGATCCA
>JAKDMK010000409.1 GCA_030452365.1 Nitrococcus sp. | reverse complement strand
CACGACAATCTTCGCGCGTATGTCGGTCGCGTTCTCGCGAGTAAGGACGCCTTCCAGGCCCGCCGGGATGAGGACGTCCGCGTCCCACGTCAGCAGTTCGGAACTGTCGAACGGATCTGCATCGGGGAATCCCTTAACCGTGCGGTGTTCACCCGCCCATTCCACGAGCTTTGGTACATCCAGTCCATCCTTCCTGCAAATACTGCCCAAATGATCTCCCACGGCGACGATCTTTCCGCCCTGCTCGGCAATCAGTCGGGCCGCATGGCTGCCCACATTGCCAAAGCCTTGCATCGCCACGGTTACTTGCGAGATGGACTTGCCACTCTCCCGAAGGGCCTCATTCAGAACGTAGAGAATCCCGCGCCCGGTTGCCTCCGAGCGTCCAGGCGAACCAAACAACTGCAACGGCTTGCCGGTGACGACGCCCGGGGAGAACCCGTAGTACTTGGAGTATTCGTGCATAATCCACCCCATCACCTGATCGTTGCTATTCACGTCGGGTGCTGGGATGTCCAGATTCGGGCCGATGATTTCCTTAATGTGCTCGACGAAAGCGCCGGTGATCCGGTTCAACTCCGCTGTGCTTAGCTGTGCTGGATCGCAGTCGATGCCACCCTTCGCGCCACCAAATGGCACGTCCACGACGGCCGTCTTCCAGGTCATGAGGTTCGCCAGGGCCGCCGCGTGATCTTCGTCCATATGGGGATGATAACGAAGCCCGCCCTTGTAAGGTCCTCGGGCATTATTATGCTGCACCCGATATCCGAAATGGTGCATGAGATTGCCGTCGTCGCCCTCGATGACAATTTCGACCTTGACCACCCGATGCGGCGCCAGCAGGATTCGCTGGACCTTCGATGACAGGCCGAGAATGATGGCTGCTTTGGTGAAGTAGAAGTGACTTTCCTCTAACATGGGTTTTCCCTTGTGTTTTCTAGGCCCTTTGCGGACACCGGCATCAACCCGCAATGGCACACTGATCAATGCCCCAACCAGGGCCGCCCGCCTAGCGCGTGAGCGTCCAGCGTATGGCGTCGATCAGCGCTTGGCCGTCGACGGGCTTGGTGAAAAACGCCCCCGCGCCCAGTTGGAGTGCCCGCTCGCGGGTCGCGTCGTGGTCAGACGCGGAAATGGCGATAATAGGCCAACCCGTTCTTCGCTCGGCCAGGCGCATCCGCACATCGTGCCCTGTCTCGCCCGGTACGCCTATGTCCAAGATCAAGCAACCCGGCTCCAAGCTGTCCAAGTGCGCGCAAAACGCCTCACCCGAGGCAAAGATTTGCACGCGAAATCCCGCGGCTCGTAACAGACGCTGCAGAGCCTTGCGAACGGATTTGTCGTCATCGACTACGTAGACGATCGGACTTTGTGTATTCATGGCCGCGCCAATGTTGTTGCTCAACATATACGCGCGTGCACGCGCCTGCGCTATGGGACTTTGGTCCTATGGAAGAAGTCGCACTGGAATGCGGAAAGGCGTTAGGGGGTAGATTCAATGTGTAGCTGCACATTTAGCGTACACGCGGGTTGGCCCGACACAGAAACTCGACGCGATCAACACGCTGGTCGCGCCCAAGATCCGTCGAGGACGGTTCCGTCCACCGCGTCAGCTTCTCGCCATACTCAAGCAACCAACGCACCGAGTTTGCATCGTTGTTAATCGCCCGCGGCAGGGTTCTCTCCGGGCCTGTTGGTTGGCGCCGACCCAGTTCCCGTGGGTAGGGTTCCAGTTACGCAAGACCGTACCACGCGCCGCGGCCAGCACCGTGCCGGCGCAGGTGACCGGCCTTTTGAAGTGCCTTCAGGTGGTCTTTGATCGTGTTGCGGTTTGCGCGCGTGGCCTTTTCGGCCTCGGCCACAGTGACGCGCCCGCGCTCGCGGCAAAGTTCCAGATCGCCTGCCACGCGCCCTTGAATTCGTCGATCTCGGCGATCAGCTTGAGGATCGCCGGGGTGATCGCAATCGTCTCCGTGCGGATGCCGCACCATTCGTGCCTTTTCGACCAAGCTCGCAAGCGCAAGCTGCGCTGGCTTTTGCCAGGCTATTCTGCGATACTGTGAGTATGAAAAATATCACAGTCTCGATTGATGACGAAGTGCACCGTCGCGCGCGCATCCGCGCCGCGGAACGGGGCACTTCGGTCTCAGCCGCGGTTCGGGATTTCCTGAACGCCTTTGCCGGGGGCGAGACTGATTTTGAGCGTCGAAAGCGACTGCAGGACGAAACCCTGGCGTCGATCGAACGTTTCCGGGCGGCTGACCGCCTGAGCCGCAACGACGTCCACGAGCGTGCGATTCGTTGACACAAACGTTCTGCTCTACGCCGTCAGCACGGCGGACGATGAGCGGGAGAAACGCGAGGTCGCCTTATCAATTCTCGGGGCGGACGACCTCGCACTTTCGGTTCAGGTTCTCCAGGAGTTCTACGTCCAGGCGACGCGCTCGTCCCGGCCCGACCGCCTCACCCACGATCAGGCGGTATCCCTGATCGATTCCTGGCTGCGTTTCCAGGTTCAGGAAACGTCCATCACCCTCCTGCAGCAGGCGCTGTCAACGAGCGTCCGCTGGCAAGTCTCATATTGGGACGCCGCCATCGTCGAAGCGGCTCGGGCGCTGCGTTGCGCGACCTTGCTGTCTGAGGATCTGCAGGACGGAATGGATTTTGCGGGTGTGCACGTACGAGATCCGTTTCGAGCCTGAGTACGACCCCACCAGTCGGCAAGAAGTGGACCCGGAATTCTGAACAACGTCGCAAGGTGTAGCCGGTGAACAATGCGGGTTAGCGAAACGCGTCATTGTGCAACAGGACTTTGCGCCGTTTCTTCATCCTGACAACCTTAGGGTTGAAGTTGCGTGCAATGTCCTTGTGCTGCTCGTTGAGCAAATCAGACTCACGTCGCTCGAGGGGCGTAAGCAGCTCGTAACTGCCCCGCGACAAACCGGGCGCGGTACTCGCGCCAGCGCGATTGCCGGTC
>JAKDMK010000087.1 GCA_030452365.1 Nitrococcus sp. | reverse complement strand
AGGCCGTGCAGCTTGTAGCATTCCGCGGCCAACCAGCGCAGCGCCGGCAGCAGCCCGGCCTCGTAGAGAACCGGCGGGCGCAGCTCCCGCGTCAGATCGCGCGAGGAGTCCAGCGCCTGGTCGAGCAGGTCGGCCACGCCATCGAGCGCCGAGACCACCGCGGGATCGTGGACCCCGCGGTCGGCCTGGGCCAGGCGGATTTTCGCCGCGACCAACAGCTGCTGCAGGCCATCATGAAGGAGTGCCGCCAGGCGCTTGCGCTCACGCTGCTCGGCCGAGGTCAGTTCACTGGCCAAGCGGCGCAGCCGTGCGGCCTGGCGCCGCAGCTTCACCGTGCGCGCCTCGACCTGCCGCTCCAGGCCCTCACTCAACACGCGCAGGTTACGATCGCTCGCCCGCAGCGCTTCTTCAGCCTGCCGGCGCTCGGTGATCTCCCGCTGCGCCGCCTGATAAAGCCGCGCGTTGTCGATGGCAATAGCCGCTTGCGCGGCGATACCGGTCACGAGGCGCTCGGCACGCTCGCTGAAAACGCCGGGCTCGGAATGGCCGAAAAACAGCCCGCCCATCACCTCGCCTGAGCGCGCAATGACCGGGACGGCGAGATAGCTGCATACCGGTAGATGGCCTTCCGGCATGCCGTAATAGGGAGGATTATCGCCAAAGCGAGGATCCTTGCGCACGTCGTCGAGGCGAACCACGCCGGTGCCGGCAAAGGTCGGCGCGAAGAGCGTGGTGTTGCGCGGCATCGGAAAGTCGGCGAAGGCGTCGCGCGGGGCGCCGGACAGCGTGTAAAGCATGTAGGTCTCGCCGCGCTCGTCGACGACGTTGTAGAAGAAGGAGCCAAACGCCGCGCCCGAGACCTCTGTGCCCACATCCGTGACGGTTTGCACGAGCTTTTCGAGGTCGAGCTCGGCCGACAGCGAGCGGCCGATGCGATCGAGCGCGGCGAGCGTGCGCGTCTCCTCCTGCAACGCATCCTCTGCCTGCTTGCGTTTGGTCATGTCGCGCGAGACGACGAGCAGCCGCTCCAGCTTGCCCTGCGTATCCCGCATGGGCGTGACCACTACGTCCCACCACTTCGGCGTGCCGGCTTGCGTGGGCGCGCAACCAAAGAAACGGCCCGCATTGCCGGCCAGCGCATCCGCCATCGCTTTCTGCGCCGCCTCCCAGTTGCCCCCACGCCAGAGGTCGAGCCAGGGCGTGTTGAGCAGCGCGGCGAGATCGTGAACCTCGAGGTGCGCTCGACTCGCTTCGTTGATCGACAGCAAGCGCCCGTCCAGGTCCAGCACTTTGATGCAGTCCTGGCTGCTCTCCAGCATCAGCCGGTTGAGCTCCTCGCTGCGCATGGCGTCTCGCTGTAGGCGCGCCATGGCGAGCTGCGCCTCCACCCGCGCGAGCAGCTCGCGGGCGCCGAACGGCTTCGTCAAATAGTCGCTCGCCCCCGCATCCAATCCCTCCACGCGCGCTTCCTCCCCGGCGCGAGCCGAGAGCATGATCACCGGCAGGTCGCGCAGTTTGGAGTCCGCGCGAATGGCGCGCAGCAGGTCAAAGCCGTTAAGGCGGGGCATCATCACATCGGCGAGTACGAGATCGGGACGGTGCGCGCGCATCGCTTCGAGCGCGGCTTGGCCGTCCGCAGCCATCTCCACCACGTAATCGGCGCCGAGCAGCCGCCGTACATAGGCGCGCATATCGGCGTTGTCATCGGCGAGCAGCACGCGCCCGCCGCGCCGCGGCGGCGTCTCATCCGAGTGCACCGGCGCGGCGGCTCGGTCGGCTGCAGCGCCGCAAGGCGCCGCCGAGTCGGGCAGCCAGCGCAGCGCTTCCTCGACGTAGGCCTGCGCCCGAATCGCGGTCGAAGCGAGCGTCCGCTCGGCGCCGATGCACTGCGCGGGCAGATGCGCGGCTCCGAGCGGAATGCGTACCGTAAATCGACTGCCCTGGTTCAGCTCACTCTCGACGCAGATCGTGCCACCATGCAGCTTGACGAGCTCCTGCACCAGTGAGAGGCCGATGCCGCTGCCCTCGTACGTGCGGCTTCTCTGGCCTTCGATACGGTAGAAGCGCTCGAACACGCGCGCTAATTCTTGTTCCGGTATGCCCACGCCGGTGTCGCGCACGCTGAGCTCGGCGGCGCCGTCCACGGCGGCGAGGCGCACTGCGATCTCCCCTTCGGAGGTGAACTTGAAGGCGTTGGAGAGGAGATTGAGAACGATCTTCTCCCACATGTCCCAATCCACATAGACCGGCTCGGGCAGGGGCGGACACTCGACTGCCAGCGCCAGCCCCGCCCGTTCGCAGGCCGAACGGAAGTTGGCCGCAAGATCGGCGGTGAGGGCAGCGAGGTCAGAAGGCTCGTAGCAGGCCTGAACGCGTTCAGCCTCTATGCGCGAGAAGTCAAGCAGTGAGTTAACCAGCTTGAGCAGCCGCAGGGCATTGCGGTGTGCCACTTCGAGCTCGCCCCGGTGCTGCGCAAGGCGTGCCGAGTCATCCCCGAGCGCCTCTTCCAGAGGCCCGAGCAGCAAGGTCAGCGGGGTGCGGAACTCATGGCTGACATTCGCGAAGAACGCCGTCTTGGCCCGGTCGATCTCGGCCAGGGCTTCGGCACGCCGGCGTTCGTCTTCGTAAGCGCGGGCGTTGGCAATCGCGGTTGCGACGTTGCCCGCCACCAGATTGAGAAAAGAGCGATAAGCCTCGTCGAGGTTGCGCCGGGGATTCACGCCCAAGACAAGCGCGGCGTTCGGCTCGGTTTGGCCGCGATCGGAGATTGGCTGGATCACGGCGGTGCGGATCGGATCGCCCCAGATCGAATGCGGCACCTCGGCAAAGCACAAGGATAGGTCCTCAATAGTTTCGACATCGCCGCGCATCACCCGCGCCAACGGCCAGATATTAGATCCAGTATCGACAGTCCGCGGCACTTCCAGCACGCCCGGCTCGATATTGGCCGATCCGGTGCGCTGCGCGAGAGTACCGCTCTCCATGCGGTATAGAAGGGCAAAGGGAATGTCCTTGCTATCGCCGGACCTCGACTCCAGTACACATAGGCAGCGTCTGTAGGCGTCGTCGACCGTCTCCGCTCCCGCGCCCGCGGCGGCAAGGTCGCGTAAGCATCGCAGGCGGCGCTCGCTCAACACCGTGCTCGTGGTCTCGGTACAAGCGCAAAACATGCCGCCGACGCCGGCCGTCTCGTCATAGATCGGGCTGTAGGAGAAAGTGAAGTAGGTTTCCTCGACATAGCCGTGGCGGTTCATCATTAGGACCTGATCATCCGACCAGGTCGGTTCACCTTGGCTTATGGCGCGCTCGGCGAGTGGGCCAAGCACCTCCCATATCTCCGCCCAGACATTACGCGCAGAGTCGCCGAGGGCTTGGGGGTGCTTCAATTGTCCCAGGATGGGCCGGTAGGCATCGTTATAAAACATCGTCAGCTCCGGCCCCCAACCAATAAACATCGGGTATTTGGAATTGAGCAGGATACTGATAGCGGTGCGCAGCGACTGCGGCCACGCTTCCATAGCTCCAAGCGGCGTCTTCGACCAGTCGTGCGCCCGTACGCGCGCGCCCATCTCGCCGCCGCCGCCAAGAAAGGCAGCGGCGCGTACGTTCAGATCATCCTCACTTGCCATGGCTTTTCTCACCCTTCACCGCTTGGAGCGATCTGTTCTCCCAAAGCTCGCGCCTAGACCACTCCGTGAGCGAAGTGGCGCTGCCATCCAAACCGCGGGGAACCTGCCACATCCTATCCGCAGTCCCGAAACAGAATCCGACTACCGTCCATAAGAAGACCCTAATCGATTCGTCACACCGGCGGAGGCCGGTGTCCAACTTCTTGACTCTACTGGATTCCGGCTTGCGCCGAAATGACAAGAAAGTAAGTAACTACCGACCCCCTTCTGCGCAGGATGCCTTGTCCGCACTGTCATTCTGCGCGGAGCCGTAAGGCGAAGTCGCAGAATCCAGTCGCTGGATCCTGCGACTGCGCTCCACTGCACGCAGGATGATGAGGGGTGAGTAGTTACGAAAGAAATTAATCAGGCCCTCCATAATAGCTGGTACAAAGATTTGGTTGACAGTGCCGTTAAGCAGAAGCTTGCCCTTTGCGTTGGCGCCGCTTTGGGCGTTTCCCGCTCAGAACCTCTCCTCTTGACTGCCGCCCCATCCGTGACCACAATTAATCAATATTTAAATGTAATAGGGTCACGACTATGGGCGTTCGATCTGTGCAAGTGCGGGAATTCAAGGCTCGTCTGTCGCATTACTTGGCTTTGGCACGATCCGGGCAGCCCCTTGAGATCCGTTCCCGCAACAAATTGATTGCGCGCATCAACGGCGTACCCGAAGAAGTGCCCGATGGCCTTGCGCGTATGATCGCGGACGGTCGCGCCAGGGGTAACGACGGCACCAAGCCACAGTTTAGGCCCGTCAAGTTGCCGCAGAGCGGGCCACTGCTCTCGGATATTGTGCTCGAACAGCGCGGTCCACGTGACTGATCGCCGCCCATCGGATAGAGCCGGCGCATGATCGTGTACTTTGACAGCTCGGCGTTGATTAAGGGTTATATCGACGAGGCGAACACCCCGGACGTAGTGGCCTTACTTGCGGCAGCAGAGCACATTGCGGTGTGCCGGATTACATGGACCGAGTGTCACGCGGCATTCGCGCATCGCTTGCGTCACGCGAGCGTGACCGAGCAAGCGATCGCAACGGCCAGGGCGGATTTCGCGCGCAACTGGCCGGGACTCGTGGTCATCGAGGTGAGCCAGTCAGTGGTCGAACGGGGCGGCGATTATGCCGACACTTTTGCGCTGCGCGCCTACGATGCCGTGCAACTCGCCGCCGCGCATGAGCTGGCGTTGAGCGTCGGCGAAGGCGTCACGTTTGCTTGTTTTGATAGGCGCCTCAACAAGGCGGCCAAAGTACTTGGTCTGATCATGCCATTCGTGGAGGATGAGCGAATATAGTCACGCGCAAACGCTGCCAGCGCCTGCCAGCGCCTGCCGCGCCGGGATGACGATATTCTAGAGTTGTTCTAGGCTCCCTTTATTAGTTCTTCTGCCAAGACGAGGGCTGATATGGCCGAGGATAAGTTGCGGGTGGGCGTCATCATGGGCAGTAAGTCCGATTGGTCGACCCTGCGTTGCGCCGCCGATGTGCTTGCCGAGTTCGGTGTTGCGCACGAATCGCGCATCGTCTCCGCGCACCGCACGCCGGAGTGGCTGCGAGAGTACGCGCAGCAGGCGCAGTCGCGCGGGTTGGAGATCATCATCGCGGGCGCCGGTGGCGCCGCCCACCTGCCGGGTATGGTCGCGGCCTACACCAGCGTGCCCGTCCTCGGCGTCCCGGTCCAAAGCCAGGCTTTGCACGGGCTTGATTCTCTACTGTCCATCGTGCAGATGCCCGCCGGCGTGCCGGTAGCGACCTTCGCCATCGGTCAGGCGGGTGCGCGCAACGCCGCACTCTTTGCCGTGGCCCTGCTGGCTCGGGGCGACCCCGAGCTGCAGCAGGCGCTGCAGGCCTTTAGGCAACGCCAGACACAGGCGGTGATGGAGGATACCCTGCCTTGAGCGGCCCCATTCTGCCCGCTGCCACCTTGGGCGTGCTCGGCAGTGGTCAGCTCGGGCGCATGTTCGCAATCGCTGCCCGGCGCATGGGCTATCGAGTGCATACCTACTCGCCGGATCGGGAAACCCCGACCGGGCAGGTCGCCGATCGCGAGATCTATGCCGATTACCAGGATTTGGCGGCATTGACGGCCTTTGCGCGCGCGGTCGATGCTATCACCTTTGAGTTCGAGAACGTTCCCTCCACGGCCATAGAGTGTGTCGCGCGCCACGTGCCGGTCCGGCCCCGGGGCGAGGTGCTGCATATCATTCAGAACCGCGGCCGCGAGAAGACTTTTCTCGCCAGCAACGGCTTTCCCACCGCGGTTTTCATCCCTGTGACCACGCGTGAGGAGCTGGCGGCGGCGATACCGCGTATCGGCCTGCCGGCTATGCTCAAGACCGCCGGCTACGGCTACGATGGCAAGGGACAGGCGCTGATCAACGCCCTGCAGGACGTGAATGCGGCCTGGTCCAAGATCGGCGGGGTTGAGGCCATTCTGGAGCGCTTCGTCGATTTTCAGCATGAAGTCTCCGTCATCGCCGCGCGCGGCTGGGACGGTGCGTTCATGCACTACGGCCTGATCGAGAACCGCCACTGCAATGGCATCCTGGATCTGTCCATCCCCGGGCTGAGCCTGCCCGGCCGCCTAGAAGCCCAGGCATTGGAGATCACGCGGGGAATCCTGGAAGCTTTAGATGTAATCGGGGTGCTGTGCGTGGAGTTCTTCGTTACAGCCGAGCAGGAGCTGCTGGTCAACGAGTTGGCGCCGCGCCCCCATAATTCTGGCCATTTCAGCTTCGATGCCTGTATCACTAGCCAATTCGAGCAGCAGGTGCGCACGGTTTGCGGCCTTCCCATGGGGTCCACTCAGATACTGCGACCCTGTGCGATGGTGAACTTGCTGGGCGAGCTATGGCAGCATGGCAAGCCAAACTGGGCTCGCGCCTGTGCCGACCCGGAGGTGAAGTTACACCTCTACGGCAAGCGCGAGGCTCACCCGGGCCGCAAGATGGGGCATATCACGGCATTCGGCTCGGATCGGGAGAGCGCCGCGCGGCGGGCATTGGCGGCACGTGCCACGCTCCTTGCAGCAGAGGCTTGAGCTTGGGCCAGACATTGGCTAACAAACGCGGCTGCGCCGCGGCCGTGGGATGAATGCCATCGGGCTGCATCAGTGAGGGATGCGTCGCAACATGCTCGAGAAATCGCGGCACCAGCGGCACATCGTGCTGCCGCGCGAGATCACGGTACATGGCCTGGAAGCGCTCGGTGAACACCGCACCGTAGTTGGGCGGCAGCCGCACTCCCAGCAGCAGCACGCGGATACCACGCTGCTGCGCCATCGCGACGATATGCGAGAGGTTGCGCCGAGTCTCCTGCAGTGGGATACCGCGCAGGCCATCGTTGCCGCCAAGCTCGACGATCAGTACATCAGGTTGGTGGCGCTCCAGCGCCGCCGGCAATCGAGACAGCCCTCCCCCGCTGGTATCGCCGCTGATGCTGGCATTGACGACGCGAGCCTCATAGCCTTGATTGTGCAGACGCTTGGCCAGCAGCGCGACCCAGCCGGCCTCACGATCGATGCCGTAGGCGGCGCTCAAGCTGTCGCCCAACACCATCACCACCGTCTCCGCGGCGGCCGCCGGCAGCACCGTCAGCAGGCACAGCAATAATGGAAGGATTCGACGGGCCATGTTTAACCCCCGGGAAACGCTGCTCGCCGCCGAGGCGCTCGCCATGCGCTTCAACGGCCCAGACGGCGAGATCACGCTGTTCGACGATCTGCATCTTAGCATTGCGCGGGGCGATGCCGTCGCCATTTTCGGCGCCTCGGGCTGCGGCAAATCGACGCTGATGGGACTGCTTGCCGGGCTTGATATACCCAGTGCCGGGCGCGTGTTTCTCGATGGTATCGAGCTCACGGCGCTGGATGAAGACGGCCGTGCGCGAGCGCGGGCAGGCCGGGTGGGCTTCGTCTTTCAGGCCTTCCACCTGTTGCCGGGCTTGACGGCGATTGAGAACGTAATGTTGCCGGAGGAGCTGGTGGGCGCGGGCGCCGCCCGCCGCAATGCCGAGGTGGCGCTGGAGCGGGTGGGGCTCGCCGCGCGGCGCCACCACTACCCCGCTCAACTCTCCGGCGGTGAGCAACAGCGCGTGGCGCTTGCGCGCGCCTTTGTCGGCGCACCGGCGGTGCTGTTCGCCGACGAGCCCACGGGCAATCTGGACCAGGCTACCGGCGAGCGCGTGATCGATCTGCTGTTCCAGCTCAACGCGGAGGCTGGTACCACGCTGGTGCTGGTGACCCATGACCTGGCGCTGGCCGGCCGCTGCCATCGGGCGCTGCAGCTCGATGTGGGCCGGCTGCGGGAGGCAGAATGAATGTTCTGACGCACTCGCTGCGGCTGCTGTGGCGGGACTGGCGCGCCGGTGAGCTGCGCCTGCTGTTGCTCGCGGTGGTGGTGGCGGTAGCGGCAGTGACCTCGGTGTCCTGGCTGGCCGACCGGGTGGGGGCCGCTACGACCGGCCAGGCGGCGGATCTGCTTGCGGCCGACCGCCTGGTGCGCAGCAGCGAGCCTATCCCGCGGGCCTGGTTGCGCCTAGCCCGCGATGCGGGGCTCGCCACCGCCCGCACCACC
>JAKDMK010000086.1 GCA_030452365.1 Nitrococcus sp. | reverse complement strand
AAGCAGAAGACGGCATACGAGATTCATGAGCGTCTCGTGGGCTCGGAGATGTGTAATAAGAGACAGTATCTTTTCCTAGGAACTCCGAATGGATCACTTCCTAATTGCGCCTGACCTTCTGTATATCCTCTTCGGCATGGTCATCGCTGCGCTGATGCTGGCCGAAACCAGGCTTTTCGGACATACCGATTCCCCGGTCAGCGTCAATCGGCGTTACATCCTGGTGCTGCTGCTGCTATCGTGGCTCGGCAGCTATAGCGATATTCCGCTGGCGCAGACCTCTGCACGTGGGTACATGGCAGAGCATGATTTCTTCTTCTTCGGCATCAAGTACAGCGTAGCGGCGCCTGGCACCGTAATCGCTATCAACGTCGGTGGAGCACTGATCCCGATCGTTCTATCCATTTATCTGCTGATCAAGAACAAGCTTTATCTCGCTGCCCTGCTCGGCATCGCCGCGGTTGCCGGGACGGTTCATCTGCTGGCCGCCCCGGTGCCAGGAGCCGGGATTTCGGTACCGGCGTTCGTCCCACCGCTGGTGACCACGGCCGTCGCCTTGTTGCTGTCCAGAGCCTACGCAGCGCCCTTGGCATACATTTGCGGCAGTCTAGGTACCTTAATCGGTGGCGATTTACTCAACTTGGGGCAGATACAAAACCTCGGCACCGCGGTCGCATCAATAGGTGGCGCGGGCATGTTTGATGGGATTTTCATAACCGGGCTGCTCGCTATGGTGCTCGCAAGTCTTACGACGAAGGGTAAATCAATGCTCTTTCGGTAGGCGCTGGCGCGGTACGGGCGCGAGGATGCGATGCGGCGCGGGTCTCTGGCATACAATAACTACCACTTCGCGCTAAGCACGAGGGAGAACATGGACGAGGAATTCGTGCTGCGCACCTTGGCGGCACTACCGCCGGACCACAACGAGCTCTACTTCCATCCCGGCACATGCTCCGGGGCCGAGATCGCCGCGACGATGCACGGCTATCAGCACCAGCGCGAGCTCGGTGCCTTATTGAGCCGCCGGGTCGCAGCCACGCTAACCGACATAGGCATCACCAGGATCGGCGTTCGTGACAGCGGATAAGTCACAGCGTCACGCCACTCTGCTCGATCAGGCAGGCGATGCCTATCTACGCTTCGTGTGTTGGTTGGTCGATGGCTCAAGACGTGCGGCCGGGCGGGTGCTCTTGGGCACGGTGCTATTGACCGCGGGCGCGGCGTATTTCGTCGTCGCCCATTTCGCATTCAACCCCGATACCAGCGGCCTGCTCTCGCGCGATCTCCCGTTCCACAAGTTGGACGTCGAATTCGAGCACGCTTTTCCCAATCTGAGCCAGAACATCGTGGTAGTTGTCGACGGCCAAACCGCGGGGCTTGCGCGCAAGGCAGCCGCGCAGCTCACCCACTGGTTCGAGCAGCACCCCGAGCTGTTTGTGGATGTCTATCAACCGGGCGGGAAATTCTTTATCCAAAACGGCCTGCTCTATCTCGAGCCGAACGCGTTAAATGAACTCAGTGACCGACTATCCCAGGTCCAGCCATTCATTGCCAGGCTTGCGCAAGACCCGAGCCTGCGTAGTCTGTTGGCGCTGCTCGGGCAGGCACTCGAGCGGCAAGCCTCCAGTGGTGAATCCCTGCCCGGCCTCGGCACGATCGTCCAGGAGCTCACGCGGACAATCAACGCGCTAGCCTCCGGCTCGTTTTATCAGCTGCATTGGCAGCGACTGATGTTCGGTGAGACATGGGCAAATCAGGCGCAGCGGCAACTGCTTCTCGTCAAGCCGCGACCCGATGCAAGCGCTGTCCAACCACTGCAGCATGCAATCAGCGCGACCCGGCAAGCCATACAATCTTTGGGCCTGAGCCGAGCGCCCGGGGTGCGCGTGCGCCTTACCGGTGCCGCCGTGCTCGACAACAGCCAGATTGAGACGGCCGCGACCGGCATGACCTTCGCCACCCTGCTGTCGCTTACTCTGATCGTAATCCTGCTACTGGTCGGCCTGCGTAACTGGCGGTTGGTTATCGCGACGCTCGCGACCCTGATCGTTGGCCTGGTTTGGACCACCGCCTTCGCCCTTGCCGCGATCGGACCCTTCAACATCATCTCCATAGCCTTTGCGGTCTTGTTCGTCGGCATTGGTGTCGATTTCAGCATTCAATTCTGCATGCGCTACCGCGAAGACTTCAGCTATACGCGTGGGCTCGCGACGGCGCTGCGCCTGACCGCGCGCAACATGGGTGGAGCACTCACCCTAGCCGCCGTGGCGGCGGCGGTGGGCTTCTACTCGTTCCTGCCGACAAGCTATGCCGGAGTCATCGATCTTGGCCTCATCGCCGGCACCAGCATGCTAATTGCGCTACTCGCCAACCTCACGCTGCTTCCCGCCCTGCTCAGGCTGCTGCGCACTTATCCGCGCGCGAGCCAACTCAAGAAACGGCTGAGCTTCGCACCGTCACTGCTCAAACGCAGCGCCTGGGGGATAACCGTCGCCGCTGTGCTGGTCGGCATGGCGGCTATCCCGCTCGCCATCCAGGCCCAATTCGATTTCGACCCGATGCACCTGCAGAATCCGACCTCGGAAGCCGTCAAGACCTTTCGCTCACTGCTCGCCGAGAGTGAGCACTCGCCCTATACCATAGAAATCCTGCAGCCCAACCTGGCCGCCGCCCAACAATTGGCCGAGCGCGTCTCTCAACTGCCGTCCGTTGCACAAACCGTGACCCTGGCGAGCTTCGTGCCCGAGAATCAGGCGCAGAAGCTCGACATCATCCAGCGCCTAGCCATAATCATTCCGCCATACACGTTGCTGCCGCAAGCGGACGCAAAGTCGCCGGGTGCAGCCGATCTAAGAGTGGCTTTGAGTGATTTTCGCGCCCGCCTGGCGCAATGGCGCCCGGCGCACGGGCAGTCCAATTTAGCAGGCCAAATCACTGCATTAGGCCAGGCAATCGATGCCTATCAGGATCGCTTTAGCAACCACCCGGAGAAACTCCTGGTATTGCAAAACCGCATCATCGGTGCGCTGCCTGCCGAGCTCAATCGCCTCAGCCTATCCCTGCAAGCGCGGGAGATCACCTTGGATGCTCTTCCGCAGGAGCTGCGCGGGCGCTACCTCGCGACCGATGGGCGTGCGCGAGTGCAGGTTTTCTCGAACCTGGACCTGAATCAAATTCCGAGTTTGCGCCAATTCGTCCGTGAGGTACGGGATGTTGCACCGCAGGCAATTGGCGCACCGGTTATACTGAAAAAAGGCGGTGACGTGATGCTCGGGGCCTTTCGTCAAGCCTCTGTGATCGCGGCCGCCGCGATCCTCGTCTTGCTGCTGGTGGTCTTGCGCAACCCATGGGACACGCTGCTGGCGTTAGCGCCACTCGGCCTCGCCGGGGTGTTGGCGGTAGCCACCATGGTAGTCCTGGGTATTAGCTTCAACCTTGGTAATATCATCGTTTTGCCGTTGATCGCTGGGCTAGGTGTCTCCTATGGCATCTACTTCGTGCTGCGCTGGCGCAGTGGCGAGCCCGTGGACAGAGTGCTGCTGAGCAGCACACCGGCCGCGATATTGTTCAGCGCGCTGACAACCATGAGCTCCTTCGGTAGCCTGGCAATCGCTCCCGATCCTGGGGTGGCGATGCTGGGCCGCACCTTGAGCATCGCACTCGGCTGGATCCTGATCTGCACCTTGGTCGTGCTGCCGGCAGTGCTGTTGCGTGTGTCACCGCATAGACGATGACATCGGCGGGAACCGATCCGGTCGCCGCCTGCTTACGGGCACTGATCGCTGCCAGCGCCATTTGTACGACCAAGCGGCCTTTCTAATGTTATCCTTACATCTTTATGATCGGGATGGCGTTTGCACGCATGGCACAGAAACAGTTCCAGCTCCTTCTGCAGTCGGCCCGTATGATCACTCCGCGCGTGCGCGAGCTGACATTCGTACGTGAAGACCAGAGCCCGCTGGACTACACTCCGGGGCAGTTCATCACGATTTTCGTCGACTGCGCAGGCGAACGGCTGCGGCGCAGCTACAGCATCGCCAGCATTCCGGGCCGCGAGCCGGATGCAATACGCATAGCCGCGACTAACGTGGACGGCGGGCGCGCAACAACGCGGCTGTTCCGAATGGAGCCGGGTGAGCGGATGCAAGCGATGGGCCCGTTCGGCCGTTTGGTGCTGCGCGAGGATCCGCCGGGGCGCTATTTGCTGGTGGCGACCGGTACCGGGGTGACCCCCTACCGGGCCATGCTGCCGGAGATCGAGCGGCGCATAGAGCTCGAGGATTGCAGCGTCGAGCTGCTGCTCGGCGTGCGCGGACCACAGGATCTGCTCTATGGCGATGAATTCGCCGCCTTCGCCAACGAGCGTAGCGGGTTCACCTTCCGCGCCTGCTACAGCCGCGAAATGCCAGACCAGGCCAGCGAATTCGAGCACAGCGGCTATGTGCAGGGATTGTTACCGAACATGGATCTCAATCCGGAGCGCGATATCGTCTATCTCTGCGGTAACCCGACCATGATCGATGAGGCAACCGCCTTCTTGACCGAGAGCGGCTTCCCGATGCGCAACGTGCGGCGGGAAAAATACGTCTCGTCGAATTAGGGCCTGTTGACGTTCGCCGCGACGCCGTGATGCGATGCAAGAAACGCGCACCACGGGTTTCACCGTTTTGCTGCTAAGAATGGATGGCACCTATCGCTATCCGCTACTGGGTCGCGCCAAATCGGACAAGGTCGCATTATCGGTCGTATTTTGCACGACCTCCGCTTCGACCGTCGCCTCGGGTAAACTGGTAGCCTTCACTACCGGGAGCCCCGGGCGAATAGATTCATCCCCGAGCGCGTTCATCAGGCCACGCCGATAGCTCTCCCGCGCCTGGTCTGATTCACCCAGGCGATCGTAGAGATCGCCCAGCACGCCAAGAACATCTGGCCGCTCCGTGCGGCTGGCGGCGGCCTCCAGATAACTCCGGGCAATGTCCCAGAGCTCAGCGCGCAGCGCCTGACATCCGGCGGCATAGAGTAGATCAGGATCCAGCGGATGATTATCGAGCCAACGCACGGTCACATCGAACAATTGTTTCGCCGGTTTGATATCGAGCTCGGCATAAACCGCGAGCAGACACGAGTCCCAATCCTTGTCCAGGCGCTTGCGCAGCAGTTGCTCCGCCTGCTCCGCCTGGCCCACGGAGATCAAGCTCCGAGCGTAGAGCGCGAACACCGCGGGGAGTCGTTTCTGCTCCCGCGTCAGCCCCCGCCAAACGCTCTCGATAGGCTCGAGACCTTGCTCGCCGGCGATACGTAGCCGCGCCTGCGCGGTTCGCACCTCCGTATCCTCTAGCTCTGCATCGGCGAATACCTGTTGCATCCTGAGATCCGGCAGCAGCTCGGCTAGCCGCTCCCAATCCTGCAACGCCAACGCACTCTCGGCGAGCAATTTAAGAGCAGAGCGGTTTTTCGGAGCACGCTCGCGCACCCCAGTCAGTGTGGCCAGAGCCTGATCCCACTGCTTGGCCTGCGCCTGCAGCTGCCCCTGCAACACGCCGATTGCGATCTGGGCTCGTGCCCCCCCTCCGTGCTCCGCGAGGGCCAGATATTGATCACGAGCCTCCCAAGCATTTTGACGTTGAGCCGCTATGGCGGCTACAAGGTAGCTCAACATAGGCATATCAAACGCACCGGCACGCTGTAGGACGGCCTTCTCGGCATCCTTGTCGCGGCCCTC
This sequence comes from Nitrococcus sp., assembly GCA_030452365.1. Taxonomy (GTDB): domain Bacteria; phylum Pseudomonadota; class Gammaproteobacteria; order Nitrococcales; family Nitrococcaceae; genus Nitrococcus. The sequence continues at coordinate 2,532 of JAKDMK010000086.1, read as the reverse complement.
GGCCAGCAGCATCAACCCACCGACCAGCTTCTCTCTGGCTTTGATCCGCTGCCGATTCCCGGCCCAGAGGCGAACCCCGGTCGGCATGTTCCAGATCCGCCGCAACAGCCCCACCAGAATAGTAAGCGCGATCCAGAGCGCGAACAGACCGCCGACGAAGATGAACAGACTCATCTGTATGGTCCAGGAGCCGACGTTAAACAACGCGTAGCCGTTGTTATGCTCGAACCAAAGGGCCGCGGCCACGCTGAGTAGGAGAATTATCAGGATCAGAAACAGCCTTTTCATTGGACGCTCCTCAGCCCAAGTTGCTTCACGGGACGCAGCATGGGACTGATGTCCGGCAACGGCACAGAAACCGGCTCGGCTGCCAGCTCACTGATCTTGCCGATGGTATCGCTCACGGCCGCGTCTTGAGTGTCGAAGTAGGTTTTCAGCCAGTCTTGAACTTGGCCGAGGCTTTCCTGATAGAGCGTCTCATATCCTCTAAACGCCGCGAATCGAGCCGTCTCGAGCTCGTGAATCAGATTCTGACGCAGAAAAAATCGCTCCTGTGGAGTGACCAACGGTACGACCTCCTGGTCATGCGCCACGACGACCAGCTTGGCCAAGCTGCCGCGTAGCTCATTCCAGGCATGCCCTACCTGCGTCTTCCAATTCGCATCAGCACTCGCCGGGACCTCAGCGCTCGCGGAGACGAGCGCGCCCGCCTCATTGCGGGGTCCGACTGCGAGCGGGAGATCATCCAAACGATCCACGAGCTCGCCCACGGCATGGGCAATCTCAAGGCGATCCGGCGGGTTAACCTCCAGCAGGCTGTCAACCGCCCGAGCAATGCCACGGCGGGCCTCGATCGACTCGCCACCGAGATCCGCCAGCAACGCGTCGGCTTTCTTGAGGGCCGCCAGGGCGGAATCGACATCCCCGTAGAACCGGACCCTGTTTTCCGCCACGAAAGCCAAATAGCCTGCCTCCGCCTCCGCCCACGCCGCGCGCCCGGCGCGTGCTAGTTCATCGAGGCGTTGACTGAGCTGTTGGCCATTCTGGCGCACCTCGGCATTGACTTGCTGGAGTTTCGCTAACCGTTGCTGCAGCTGCGACTGCGTATGTGCAAGACTAGCGACGCTTTTGTCCAGGCGCGCCAAGGCTTGCGCGCTTGGGGGGGCAGGGTGCTGCGCGAGCTGTTGCAGCTCGCTGGACAAGGCGGCAAGGCGGTCTTGCAGCGGCTGGAGGTAGGTCTGCACGCTGTCCGCGGCGACGTACTGCGAGCGCTGCGCCTGCAGCCGCTGATGCTGTTGCCAGAGCCAATAGCCGCCGCCCGCGGCGCCCGCCGCGACGAGCAGAGCCACGATCAGCGCAAACGCCGCTACCGCCCTGCCGGTGCGTGCTGGGGGCGCGCCACGGCCGCCATCCCTTTTCGGAGCCGGTGGCGTCGAGCGCGCGCCGCCGAAGCTGCCACCTTGTACCGGACTGGAACGCCCCGGTGACGCCGGTGCCTCGTGCGCACGACCTTTATCCGTTTTCTCGTCGCTCATGTGTCGTAGTCTCTATACTCTCTATCGTTTTGGAGGTAATCCAGCCACGCGATTGTATGTAACGACCACGTCCCGTGCCCGGTCGTTCGCTAAGTGTAGTGCACCCAACACAAAGTGTCCGGCCTACTCCTCGGCGGCCGCCGCGAGAAGCTCGCCAGCGCCCCGAGAGAGTAGTTCCTCGGCGAGCTGCCGACCTAAGCTGACTCCCGCTGACGTATGCCCACGGATCTCTCCGCGCAGCACACAGGTCCCATCGCGAGAGCCAACCAGCGCTCGCAACCAGATGTTTTGCCCATCGAGCACGGCGTAGGCGGCGATTGGAACCTGGCAGCTGCCCTCGAGTCGCGCATTGAAGGCACGCTCGGCCGCAACCCGAAGATAGCTTGGATAATGGGCCAAGGGCGCGATTAGGTCGTTGATCTCATGATCGTCGACCCGACACTCAAGCCCCAAAGCCCCCTGCCCAACGGCGGGTAGGCTTTGCTCCGGCGTTAGCGTACAGCGGATACGCTCGCTAAGGCCTAAGCGTCGCAGCCCAGCCGCCGCCAATACGATCGCATCAAACTCCCCACTGTCGAGCTTGCCAAGCCGCGTCTGCACGTTGCCACGTAGAGTGCCCACGCGCAAGTCCGGGCGCTGCGCCCGCAGCTGGCATTCCCGGCGCAGGCTGGCGGTACCCATTCGCGCCCCCACGGGTAATGCATCCAAGTTAGCATACCGATTGGAGACGAAGGCATCGCAAGGATCTTCGCGCTCGAGCACCACCGGCAGATGCATGCCCTCGGGCAGCTGGGCAGGAACGTCTTTGATCGAATGCACCGCGATATCCGCCCGCCCCTCGAAAATTCCACGCTCGAGCTCTTTGACGAATAGCGCCTTGCCACCAATACGCGCAAGCGGCGTATCGAGAATGCGATCGCCACGCGTGGTCATCGCCACCAGCTCGACATCAAGATCCTGATACTGGCGGCGCAGCTCCGCCGCGACGTGCTCGGCC
>JAKDMK010000408.1 GCA_030452365.1 Nitrococcus sp. | reverse complement strand
GGCTCCGCGCAGAATGACAGTACGGAACAGTCATCCTGCGCAGAAGGGGGTGAGTGGTTACGGTTTCGTGCGACCGGCCAGGACGGTCGGTCGCTTTTCTACGTTCTGCCTACCAAACAACCCGGTCGCGCTTGCTGACCCGATGCGTGTTGCAAAGCGCCCTACGACGCGGGTTGCGGTGGCCGCGAGTGCGGCTTACGTGTCTGTGGAGAGGCCGCAATTACTTTGCTCCAGCACGCGCTCGGCGCGATAGCTCGATCGCACTAGCGGGCCTGATACGACTTCCAGGAATCCTTTTTGCAACCCCAAGCGGCGGTAGCGCTCGAATTCATCGGGTGTAACGTAGCGCTGAACCGGCAAATGGTTGCTGGTTGGGCGTAGGTATTGCCCTAATGTGATTATATCCACTGCGACAGCTCGCAGCGCATCCATGGTTTCCATGATCTCCGCGTGCGTTTCGCCAAGGCCCAACATCAAGCTGGTTTTCGTCAGCACTTGAGGGTGATGCCGCTTGACGTACGCAAGGACGCTTAAAGTCGTTTCGTAGCTCGCGCGTGGGTCACGGACGGGATGGGTTAGGCGCTTGACTGTCTCGATATTCTGAGCGAATACATCGATGCCCGTACTGGCTATCTGCGCGACGTGTGCCAAGATGCCTTTGAAATCAGGCGCGAGGACTTCGATTGAGGTCTTCGGGTTGACTCCTTTGATCCTGCGCACGCATTCGGCATAGTGGGAGGCCCCGCCATCGGCGAGATCGTCCCGATCCACCGAGGTGAGGACCACGTACTTGAGCCCCATTAGCTGGACGGTTTCGGCAGCGAGCCGCGGTTCATCGCGGTTTAGCCGGCCGCGTGGATTGCCAGTGTCCACGGCGCAGAAGCGGCATGCGCGGGTGCAGACGTCGCCCATCAACATCAGCGTGGCGGTGCCATTGCCCCAGCATTCGCCGATGTTAGGACACATGGATTCTTCACATACCGTTGCGAGCTCGTGATTGCGAACTATCTGCTTGACCCGCCAATAGGCTTCGCCGGTGGGCATGCGTACGCGCAGCCAGCCAGGCTTGCGGTTGAAGGGAACCGCCGCGGCGCGGGGATCCAGTTTGCGCCCATTTTTGATGGCGCGAATTCCGTTGGGTTTGTCGATCTTGGTCCCGCTTACGACGATGGGGATGCCGTTGAGGTCGTTCATATCGTGAATGGCTCGTATCCGGCGTAGTTTGAAATGGGCAGTATGGCTGATACCGCGTTACTCGCCACTGCCTCTATAGCTTAACAGTTCTGGTTCAATTCCCGGGTAGGCTGGATAAGGCGGCTCTAATGCAGGTTGCACGCGTGACAGTCAGGCTATTGTCGAAGATGGCGGTCAATCCTTGCCATATTGGTTGTCCATGACATCGAACCAATCGCAATGGGCATCATCGGCTTGCTTGCGCCAGCGTTCGACCTGTTCGCGCGAGTACTCTGCGCGTAATTGTTCGTCGCTTACCGGGCGTGGATCGAACTCTTGGTTCTGGCGATCTTTCTTGTCGTGCGTACTCATAGTCGAATTACCCCCCTCCTCACCGTGGTGCAGCAATCAGTTATACTGTCGGCAGTTAGTTCTGCGCAATGAGTTCTATGCTGTGTGTGTAATCTTATGACTGCAGCAATGAGCGTACAGTATGATGTCGATCTCGATCTGCGTGGGCTCAATTGCCCATTGCCGATCTTGCGGACGAAGAAACAGCTCGTCACCATGGGCAATGGACAGGTGGTTAGAGCTCGGGCTACTGACCCCCACTCGGTAATTGACTTTAAGGCATTTTGCATTAAAACCGGGCACGAGCTCGTGGAGCATTGGCAGCATGAGGATGAGTTTCACTTCCTCGTGCGCAAGCGCGGTGCGGGTTAGTTGCTTGCACTGCTTCCCGTGAGCCGCAGCAACAAAGTCTCGACTGCGAGCGAGAGGCGACGTGTCATCGGCTCACGACGCCGGAAGCGCAGGGCGATGAGTTCGGTCGTCTCGATTCGGGCTAAAAGGAAGTCGTCACTGGTACCCAATTCATCTACGAGTCCAAGCTCGCGGGCACGCGCCCCAAGCCAATACTCCCCGGTTGCAACCTCATCTACGTTGAGCCCAGATCGATAGCGGGCAATGTGGTTCTTAAACAGTTGATGGACCGCGTCCAGCTCTTCACGGAACTTGGATCGAGCGGCGTCCGTATTCTCCCCGAATAGGGTCAGCGTTCGCTTGAACTCACCGGCGGTGTGCAGCTCAAAATCCACCTCGTGTTTCTTCAGAACGCGATGAAAATTGGGCACTTGCGCGACCACTCCAATGGATCCTACGATTGCGAAGGGAGCGGCGACGAGGTGGTCGGCGACGCTCGCCATTAAATAGCCGCCGCTGGCGGCGACGCGATCGATGCTTACGGAGAGATGGATGCGATGTTCGCGCAGACGGGCAAGCTGCGAGGCGGCTAAACCGTAATTGTGCACGAGCCCTCCGGCGCTCTCCAGGCGCAACAAAACCCTATCGCCTGGCCGCGCAGCTGTTAGGACGGCACTGATCTCCTCGCGTAAGCTCTCCGTGGCGCTCGCCCGCAGGTCACCATGGAAGTCGAGAATAAACAGCCGGGTGCGATCACCGGCCGCTTTACGCTCGCCCTGGCGGGCGGCTCGGCGGCGGCGTTTTAGGCGCCATGACGCACGTTGCGGAGTGAGCTCGTTTTCAATGCGCTCGGCCATGTCGCGATAGCGCTCGTTTAGGCGGCGCAGCTCCAATCGCTCCCGTGGGCGCCCGCGACTGCGCACGGTCGCGGCCGCAACGGCGCCGATTACGATAAGCAGGGCGATCACCATCGTGACCGTCTTTGCGAGGAACAGTCCGTAGTCGTGCAGAAATTCCATGAACCTCGTTCCCGTTGCGGTAGACGCTTACGCAGAGTACCTGTGTTGTAACTACTCACCCCTCGTCATCCTGCGCGCAGCGAAGCGGCGTCGCAGGATCCA
>JAKDMK010000085.1 GCA_030452365.1 Nitrococcus sp. | reverse complement strand
CGCACTCGGCAAGCTATCCGCGGAATCAAGCAGATGTTGCGCAAGGGCGGCGGGGCTTAGGAGGAGAGGCGTTGAAGGCGGTAAGAGTCGGTTTGCTAGGGCTTGGCACGGTCGGTGGTGGCACGGTCAACCTACTGACGCGCAACCATGATGAGATCACTCGCCGCGCCGGGCGAGCCATCGAGATCGTGCACGCCGCCACGCGCCACTTGGACCGCCCGCGCACTTGCAGCACCGCGGGTATCCGACTGACTACCGATCCATTCGAGGTGGTCGATAATCCGGAGATCGAGATAATCGTCGAGCTGATCGGTGGCGAATCACCGGCCAAGGAGCTGACCTTGCGTGCCATCGATAATGGCAAGCACGTGGTGACGGCCAACAAGGCGCTGATTGCGTTGCACGGCAACGAGATCTTCCGGCGCGCGCGCGAAAAGGGCGCCACCCTCGGCTTCGAGGCGGCTGTGGCCGGCGGTATACCCATCATCAAGGCTGTTCGCGAGGCGTTGGTAGGCAACCGGATCGAGTGGCTCGCCGGCATTATCAATGGCACTGCCAATTTCATCCTCAGTGAGATGTTCCACGAGAGCCGGGAGTTCGGCGAAGTGCTGGCGGAAGCGCAGCGCCTAGGCTATGCCGAGGCGGATCCCACGTTTGACGTAGAAGGGATCGATGCTGCCCACAAGCTAACGATTCTAGCCTCGATCGCATTCGGCATCCCATTGCAGTTCGACAAGGTCCATATCGAGGGGATCACCCACATCAATCGCCAAGACGTGGCTTATGCCGAGGAACTTGGTTTTAGAATCAAGCACTTGGGGATCTGCCGGCGCGACGATTGGGGGATCAGTCTACGCGTGCACCCGACCTTGCTGCCGGCAAGGCAACTGCTCTCCAGCGTCGATGGGGTAATGAATGCGGTCATGGTCAAGGGCGACGCGCTTGGCCCCACGCTGTTTTATGGAGCAGGGGCCGGGGCCGAACCTACCGCCTCGGCGGTGGTCGCTGACCTGGTGGACGTGGTGCGAGAATTCACGCTGGAGCCCGAGAACCGCGTGCCCTTCCTCGCCTTTCAGTCGCATGCCTTATCGCATGAGCCGCTGTTGCCAATGGCGGAGATTGAAACTGCCTACTACCTGCGCATGCAGGCCGCGGATCAGCCCGGCGTTCTGGCCGAAGTCACACGTATCCTTGGAGAGGCCGCGATCAGCATCGAGGCAATCATCCAGAAGCAGCCCGCCCCGGGCGCCGAGGAGGTGCCCGTGATCATACTCACTCATCGAGTGCGGGAGTGGCAGATCCAGCAGGCCTGCGAGCGCATCGAGCAGCTCGGTTCGATCCAAGGCTATATTACGCGCATCCGCGTGGAGACGCTTAACTAAGGCAATCGCCGCGACCGATTGTGGGGGGCGTCAACAGGCCCTATCGCAAAAAACTCACAGGAACATAACCCATGCCGTCTAGGCCCAGATACACCGGCCTTATCGCCAAGTACCACGACCGGCTGCCGCTAGCCGATGATGTGCGAATTATCAGTCTGGGTGAGGGCAATACTCCGCTGATCCGACTGGTTAACCTGCCACGCCGGTTGCATCGAGAAGTAGACATCTACGTCAAATACGAAGGGCTCAATCCAACCGGCTCGTTCAAGGACCGGGGCATGACGGTGGCAGTGACGCAGGCCGTCGCCGAAGGCAGCCGCGCGATCATTTGCGCCTCCACGGGGAATACCTCCGCCTCCGCGGCCGCCTACGCGGCTCGCTGTGGTCTGCGCGCCTTCGTGCTGATACCAGAGGGCAAAATTGCCCTTGGTAAGCTGGCTCAGGCCATCATTCATGGCGCCGAAGTCCTGCAGATCCGCGGCAACTTCGACGCGGGTATGCGCATCGTTCGGGAGTTGGCTGGCGAGGAAGCGATTACGCTCGTCAATTCCATCAATCCCTATCGGCTGCAGGGGCAGAAGACCGCCGCCTTCGAGATCGTCGAAGAGCTGGGGCGCGTTCCCGAGTTTCACTGCCTGCCGGTCGGCAATGCCGGCAATATCACGGCCCACTGGATCGGCTATAGCGAGCTTGCCCTTGGCCACGGCGATCCGGGGACACAAGCCTGTTCCTTTTGCGCCGGGCACTGTCGCTATGCCTGCGCCATGGTTCGCGAGCGCCCGCGGATGATCGGATATCAGTCTGCCGGCGCCGCCCCATTTTTGCGCGGCCAGATGGTGGACCACCCGGAGACCGTGGCGAGCGCTATCCGCATCGGCCATCCACAATCTTGGGAACACGCTTGGGCGGCGAGCCGCGAATCCGGCGGTTGGTTCGCCGAGCTCACCGATGAGGAAATACTCTCGGCACAGCGGCTGCTTGCGGAACAGGAAGGGGTGTTCTGTGAACCGGCCTCGGCCGCGTCCGTGGCGGGGTCGATGCGGGATATCGAGAGCGGCAAAATCCCGCAGGGCAGCACCGTTGTCTGCACCCTGACCGGCCATGGCCTCAAGGATCCGGATATCGCCAGCCGCTATGCGCAGGAAGCCGTTCATACGGTAGAGGCGAACCTCGATGTCGTCAAACGCGCGATTATCGACAAGCTAGGCTGACCCCTCTTGTCCATCGCGGCGGCGCCGGAGCTGCACATTATTGCGCCCACCCTGCTGGGTCCCCTGCCAAGAGGTACTCTCCCGGCCCACGCCGAGATTCCTCGCCTTACGGCGCTCGAGACATTGCTCACGCGGGGCTATCTCAGCCGCTGCGCCCGCTACAATGAGCCGAACGCAGTAATGGCGGAGTTGCTTGGTCTAGAGCCCTTGCCGATGGGCCCGGTTGCGCTATTGGGTGCCGGCGGCAAGCCCGGGGACGGCTATTGGTTTCGCGCCGCACCCATCCATTTGCGCCCGGATCGTGACCGTCTGCTACTGCTCGCCGGCGGGCATCTGCGCCCGCGCGCGGATGAAGCCCAGGCGCTGCTAAGTGAATTCAATGCCTTCTTCCAAGAGGACGGGCTGGAACTGGTGCGGCAAGGTGGCGAATGGTTTCTGCGCGCGCCAAGCGCGCCCGCGATTGAGACTCAGCCCCTAGAGCGCGTTGCCGGTCACAATATGGCCGAGCATCTACCCACTGGCCCACAGGCCAGCGCGTGGATCGCCTTTCTCAACGAGGCCCAGATGCTGCTGCATAGTAGCGTGGTCAATCAGCAGCGCGAGGCGCGCGGTGAGCTGCCAATCAATGGCTTATGGATCTGGGGTGGCGGTAAGCTGCCTCAGCGAATTGGGCGTTCTACCATCGACGCAGTCTATGCCGATACAGCTGAGGCGCGCGGTGTGGCCAGGCTGCTCGGTATCGAGCCACGGCCGGCGGCCGGGCGCCTGTCACAGATCAGCGCGGCGGGGGGGGCAACGCTTGCCGTGTGGCCACGGGCACAAGAGGCGCTGGTGCAGGGCGACATCGATCAGTGGTGGAGAGCGCTGGCACGCTTCGAGGATGATTGGGCAGAGGAAGCGCCCGTCGCGCTGCGCACTGGGTCCTGGCGCGCCGTGCACCTTTATCCCGGATCCGGACAGCGCTGGCGCATTACCGCAGCTGCCCTGCGCCGCTTCTGGCGGCGACGGCGGCCGCTCGCTCGCTGGATTAAAGAAGAGGCTTAAACTTGCTTGCTTGGACTATCCGCCGACGGCCTATCCCCTCGACCATCGAGGGTCTTCCGCAGAATCTCCATCCGGTGTTGCGTCGGGTCTACGCAGCGCGCAGCGTGTGTGGCGCGGCGGATCTCGAGCAGGGATTAAGCGAGCTGCATCCGCCCCATCTATTGTCGAACATCGATGCCGCGGCGGAGCTACTCGCCGGCATTCTCATGGCAGGCGGGCGAATGCTGATCGTCGGTGACTTCGACGCCGACGGTGCGACGAGCACGGCCTTGGCAATCCGGGCATTGCGCGCCATGGGGGCGACGCAGGTCGACTATCTGGTGCCGAACCGCTTTGATTTCGGCTATGGCCTGAGCCCGGAGCTCGTGCAGGTGGCGCAAGCACGGTGTCCAGATGTCATCATTACCGTCGACAATGGTATATCGAGTCTTGCCGGTGTTGCCGCAGCCAACGCGGCCGGTATACAGGTGCTGGTCACCGACCACCACCTGCCGGGCGCACAGCTGCCGCAGGCGGCGGTTATTGTCAATCCCAACCTGCCGGACGATCCGTTCCCGAGCAAATCGCTTGCCGGGGTGGGCGTGATTTTCTACGTCATGCTGGCGCTGCGCTCGTACCTGCGCGCGGCGGGCTGGTTCACGGCACGCGCCATTGCCGAGCCAAGGCTCGCGCAGCTGTTGGATCTCGTCGCCTTGGGTACGGTGGCCGATGTGGCCGTGCTGGATCGCAATAATCGGATTTTGCTGGAACAGGGGCTTCGGCGCATGCGTGCCGGTCAAGTTTGCCCAGGGATCCTGGCGCTGCTGGAGGTGGCGGGGCGAGCGCGTCATCGGTTGGTGGCTGCGGACCTCGGGTTTGCGGTGGGCCCGCGGTTGAATGCCGCCGGCCGCCTCAAGGATATGTCCCGAGGGATTGAATGTCTCCTCACTGATTGTCCGCAAACGGCGCTCGCCATCGCTCGGGAGCTTGATGCCCTCAACCGCCAGCGCCGGGAGATCGAGCAGGAAATGCATCAACAGGCCCTGGCAAGCCTGGAAACGCTGCAGACCGAGCTTGCGACGGCGAGCCTGCCGCATGGCTTGTGTTTGTTGGATGCAAGCTGGCACCAGGGCGTGGTTGGCATCCTGGCCTCCCGCATCAAGCAGCGCCTGCACCGGCCGGTGATCGCCTTTGCCCGGGCCGCCGACGGTAAGCTGCAGGGCTCGGCCCGCTCTGTCCCGGGGCTGCATATCCGTGATCTATTGGAGCGCATCAGCAGTCGCTACCCAGGCTTGGTAGTCAAATTCGGCGGCCACGCCATGGCCGCGGGGCTGACCTTGCGCGCGGCGGATTTCGATCGGTTCCGCATGGCCTTTGAAGCCGCCGTCTCGGATGTGGCCTCGGCGGAGGTATTGGAGCGAATTATCCTCACGGATGGCGAGCTCGAGCCAGAAAACCTAGACCTGGCACTGGCACAGGTACTGCGCGTCGCCGGACCCTGGGGACAGGGCTTCCCGGAGCCGCTGTTCGATGGGGTTTTCACTGTGCTCGATCGGCGCGTCGTGGGCGAGCAGCATATTCGCTTTCGCCTGCGCGCACCCCAGAACGAGGCAATCGTGGATGCCATCGCGTTCAGCGCGGTGCAGTATGGCTGGGATTGCGTGCAGGGGGCCGTACGGATAGTCTTTCGCCTCGATGTCAACGAGTTCCGCGGCAAGCAGTCGCTGCAGCTAATGATCGAGTACCTGGAGCCGGTACCCTGAGCAATCGATCGTCTGCATGCGCCCTCGGCCTACCTGGGGTTCGCTGTTACTCAAATAAGGCAGGGACCGGATAGCCAGTTGCGCGACGCCGGCCGCGGCGAACCAATCGCGCCAAGCTTTGAGGCGTGATTGGCGCAGCTCGGAGTCAAGGCCGGCAAGGTCCGCGATGACGATGCTGCGGCCACGAAGCAGTCGCTGCAGGGCGAGATCGACCACCGGTGGATCGGCGGCGGTCAACGCCGCGATGATGACGTATCGGCGTTCTCCGCGCTGGTCGGGATTGGGCGCGGCGGCGAGATGCGAGAGGGTCTGCGCCACGCCGGACCAGCCGGTGGGGTCCACCGTCGTCATCGCCTTGTTGAACAACCGCCGCGCGGCAATTAATTCAGCGGCGCGTACACCAGGCCGGCGGTGCAGGGTGAAGCCGATGCGTGAGACCCGCGTGACGCTCTGGTCCAAAACCGGAATGATCAACTTGAGTGAATCACCAGGCTTGAGATCGAGTAACACGTCATCGAGGCAACGATCGCCTGCCGATCCGACACCGGCTCGCACCCAGGCGGCATCCACTAACACGGTGATTGCGTAAGCGTTCTGGCATAAGGCCACTAGCACGGTCGCCACCAGTATCTGGATCGTGCGCACGGGTTTAAGCCTCACCGAATTCATCGTTGCCCTTGCCGTTCCTCAAAAACCTTCGCGACTTTGTCTCCGCTTTCATCGGGGTAAGCCGCAGCGGCTGCTATCCGCTTGCGCCAAATATGCAGCCCGGCTGATTCCAGACGCAGCGGCAGGAAGATAGCCAGATCATAGGCTCGGGTCAGGAAGCGGCCTAGCCCGCCGCAGAGCAATGCGCCTAGACGACAGAGCTCCCCTGCGGCGGTAAGGCTTAGCGCCAGTAAGCTACCCAGAACCAAACGTCCGGATTGCAAAGCGCTCTCCAGGGGTATCGCCAGCGATCCCAGTAGGAAGCCGAGACCAAACACCAGTGCCGAGTGCGTCAGCGCCGGAATCCAGTGAAATTCCGGCCCTGGGAAGCTCACCTGGCCTGCTTGCAAGAGCTCAACGAGCACGATGTCCTGGCTGATTAAATAATCCCGCGTCCAAGCCAGTGCGCCTGCCGCGAAAACGGTGAGCAGAAAGATAGCCGCGGCAGTCGCCCGTAGACGGTTGCGAATCTGCGGCTCCAAGGCCGCTACCGCGGGTAGCATTTGCGTCATGGCCATACTCTCCAGCACCAGGGCACCTGCTATCACTTCGGTAATGAGCATCGCCGCCGCTGCCACGTTGTAAAACGGGACTCCAGCCACGGCCTCGATACCGGCGGTGATCTCGGCTATGGGCCGGGCGATCAGTTCGAAGGCGACGATGGCGGCGGGAATCGCCGCCGCGAGCATGGCGATCGCGATGAGGAAGCGCACGCCGGCGGCGTTAGCAATCCTTTTCACGGAGGTTTGCGGGCGGCGGTTTTGCTGGAAGCCCAGCATGGCTCGGTCGATTCGCTGTGACCGGCGACTGAGCTCGGCAATGGTTGCCTGCAAACTGCCAAGCCGGTGTTCTACCATGCGCCAATGGCTTCGCATGCGGGCCAGGAGGCGGTAGCGCCGGCGATGCGCCGCCCGATACTCCAGCAGCGCCTGGTGCGCGGCACGGTCTAGCGTGTTGTTTAAATCCTCTAGCACACGTTGGACGGCTGGGTCATCACGCCCGGGGCCGCGCGTGAGGCTCGCTATGGCCTCAAGCCACTGCGGCGGCCGCGGGGGTGGGTCCGCCGATTCCCGGTAATCCTGATCGACGCGAGCTATCTGCTCGCTCAAACGCTGGTACAGGACCGGGAAGGATGCGAGATCGCGCTCGACACCAAGCGCGACCCGGTGGAATTCATGATTCAGCGAACGACTGGCTTGTTCGCGCGCCAAAGCGAGCAGATAGCTCCGGTTGGCTCGACGCACCAAGGCACCGGCCGCTATCAGACGCCGAGAGAGATGCCGCAGTTGCCGTACCAGCAGGTAACTGGTGGCTTGGATCAAGGTGTGGACCTGATTGCGTGCCAAATAGAGCACGCCTAACGCTAGGATGGCCCATACGAACAGCGAGAGAGCGGCGGAGTCCGCCCAGAATGTCAGCAGTGTGCCCGATTCCATGCGCTATAAAGCCGACCCAAAATGCATGAGTAATAATCCTAGCTTGGGCTAGACGCAGGGGGACTCGCAAAGGCCTAGTTTCTGCTGTACTGCCCTGCCAGCAAGCGCGCCGACGCATCCTGGCGCGACGCTAGGGCCTGTTGCCGTTCGCTACGACGTGGCGAACGGCAACAGGCCCTTCACTGGCTTCATACTATGGCATCGTGTCGATTCGGCTTTAGTGACGGTTTTCAAACTCCGCGCAAGCATTACTGCAACACAGCGCGCAGCGCAAAGAAGCGGCTTGGCCTCACTCGGAGCGATTGATGTTCGCCTGCGACCATTCACCGCGGCCGGCAGGCGATCTGAGTACCCGAAGGTCGGTGACAACTCGTGCCGCCTCCTTTAGCAGTGCATCCGGTAGCTTATCCGCATCGATTCTCTCAAGCGACTGAATCGGCTGTCGATCATAGGCCCGTAGCAGCCTATTGATCGCAGCGAGCTGGATCTGTTTGGACTGCTCGCGCTGCTGGCGCCGAATCTTCGCATTAAGGGAAACCTCGGTGCGTGAGCGCTGCGCGCGCAATTGCCCGTACTGATCGATAACGGCTTGCAATCCAGGGTCGCTGGACATGCGCGCGGCGTGCCACTTTTCCAAAGTCGCTACCCATTGTCTAACATCGCCAGCTCGCTCGAATTGTACCGGCGCGATATGATCCCAGGACAACGCATTGGGCTCGGCCATTTCACCGACGCG
>JAKDMK010000407.1 GCA_030452365.1 Nitrococcus sp. | reverse complement strand
CGCCGGCCCTATCACTGAGCACAGCGGCCGTCATCCGCTGCCCGATCCCGCCAGCTTCGGGCGTTGGCTGCAGCAAATAGGGGTGAGTAATGCCAGCCAGGTGGTTGCTTACGATGGCGGCCCTGGCGCTGTGGCCGCGCGTTTGTGGTGGCTGCTGCGCTGGCTGGGCCATGAGGCCGTGGCGGTGCTTGACGGCGGGTTCCTCGCCTGGCAGGCCCTGGGTCTTCCGATCAGCCGCCAGCTTCCGAGCCCGCGGCCAGGCAAGTTTGTGGGCCAACCGGGGGCGATGCCGACAATCGACACTGCAACCTTAAGCCGCGAGCGCCAGCGCTATCGAATTGTCGATGCCCGGGTGATCGAGCGGTTTCGCGGCGACGTGGAGCCTAATGACCCAGTTGCCGGGCATATCCCAGGGGCTCACAATCGGCCGTTCCCAGACAATCTGCGCCCGGCGGGCGGTTTTTTTCTCGATGCGCAAGCCTTGCGTGCCGCTTGGAACGAGCTGGTGCCGGCGGCCGGCGCTTCGGCGCTGGTCGCGATGTGCGGCTCGGGCGTAACCGCTTGCCACCATGTTCTGGCTCTCGAGCATGCGGGATGGACCGGGATGAAGCTTTATCCCGGATCTTGGAGCGAGTGGATAAGAGATCCTACCCGCCCCGTGGCTCGCGGAGATTCCTCTGCAGCGTCCATATAGTAAGGCTTCACGGCTGGCGCCCTCGGGGCGTTTGCTCACTGCATAAGGGAATTCGCCCGCTGATCGTGCTTGCGGTTAGACGCGGCTAACATGTGAGTAGCCACCTATCTCAGGTAGTGGGCATCGATGACGCCCCGTTCGGGCGAGGGCAAGATCGTACTGGAGGCCCACTGAAGTCGCGAATGAATAGTATTGCTTCTGAGAGTCCCGGTCGAGTAAGGGTTAGCCACCCACCCGTATCGAGTCTTGGAACTGTGGTATTACGGTAATCCCAACTCCGTTGGACGACAGAATCGAAGGGCTATTTGTCCCGATTGCCCGGTAGGTGCTACTATGGTGGCACCATTCTTTGAAGGGTTCGGTTATGTCCACAACGTCATTGAAACTCCCTGAAGACGTGAAGCAGCTTGCTATAGCTGCAGCCAAGCACCAGGGGGTTACGCCACATGCATTTATGGTTAGCGCAATTCGTGCTGCGGCTACAAATGCGGAAATGCGAGCTCAGTTCGTTGCTGATGCGGCGGCTTCAAGAAAGGAGGCGGTTCGATCTGGCAAGGGATACGCGGCTAAGGATGTTCATGCTTATCTACGAGCCCGAGCACAAGGCGAGTCCGCGTCCAAGCCAAAGGCTAAGACTTGGCGACCATAATCTATTCCGAACAGGCATTGGCTGATCTCAATCGGCTCACGGAGTTTCTTTTGCAGGCCGATTCGGTCGTCGCCTTGGAGACGGTGGATCTCATCATAGAGGCTGTGGAAGTACTTGCAAACCATCCTCTGATCGGGCATCTCGCGGAACAAGGGCTAAGAGAGCTTGTGATCTCCCGCGGCAAGTCTGGCTATCTTGCACTATACAGCTATGAGTTGGAGCAAGACGCCGTCTTGGTTCTTTCGATACGCCATCAGCGCGAGGCTGGCTATGTGGTGGAGTAAGGAGCGTGTCGTCCGGCGTGGCGATGAGCGGTGAAGCGCGAGATTAGGCACCAAGGTCGGCCGGGGGATACTCAACAGTCGGAGACTGGCTTGATGCCTAATTTCGCGCTCCCTTCGTTTGAGGCAGTGCAGGTTCGGTTCTGGGTGCCAGTTCCGGAGCTTGAAGGGCATTACTTGAGGGTTGTGACGCTTGAGGATAGGGTCACGATTCATAATGCGTTTCCGGATCGAGGCTTTCGATCATGAAGCTAAACTATTACGCCGAAACTGACTCGCTGTACATTGATCTTTCAGAGCGAGCGAGCATAGATAGCCGCGAAGTATCAGAAGGTGTTGTGCTTGACTACGATGCCACCGGAAAGCTTGTTGGCATAGATATCGACAATGCAAAAAACAAGGTCGATCTTGGAAGGCTTGTACTGAGCAAGCTTCCGGGGAAGGTCGAGAACGATGCGGCATAACCAGTCGCTGAGCTTAGGCATGTATGCCGGGCATGGACGTTACCTCATGGATGCAAGTCCCATGGCCAGGTTTACGCAGAGCCGAAGGCAAGGAGAAGGGCAAGGGCGTCGTTGTGAGGCGGGGTCTGGAGGAAGCCCAATCCGAACCCGCGAGGCGATGAACAAGAATCGGATATGAGGCGTGATGCATCCGGGACGAGCGGCACGTGACTGCGAAGTCCTCCATCTGCGACTGGGGTGCATTCTGTAAATCCGGCGTCTACGCCGCGAAGGTAACGTGTCTTACCCCGGGAGGTCTGCCCGGTGCTTCGGGCGCCCGAAGCTGGGCATCCGGAGACGGATGCTGAATGCCGTGGAGAAGTCGGCCGAGGGCATAGTAGGTCATGCTTCAGCCGAAGGCCCGAACGATGGAAGATAAAGGAACATGACGGACGGCGTCGAGTTGGAGCCGGCTACCGTTGAGGCGTCAGTGCCGATGACATCGGCTGCACCTCAAAGGCCATGCCGGAATTCTCCCCAGCTCTGGCAGCGCATGCTGGCCCGGTTCGAGGAGGACTGAGCGTGGATTCAAGCGCCTACCAATGGAATAAATCCAATCTGCGGATCCGGCCCAATAAGAACGGTTCCAGACCACTGACCAAAGACCGGCCCGCCCATGCGGATGCCTTCATCGGCCGGATCATTACCGTGGACCGCGGACGTTATACCGCCATCGTGGGCGAGGATACCGCCGAGGAACGGATTGTCATCGCCGCCCGTGCGCGGGAACTGCGTCGCACACCCGTGGTAGCCGGGGATTTGGTGGCACTGGTGGGAAACACCTCTGGCGCTCCGGGCTCGCTCGCCCGACTGGTCCGGGTCGAGACACGGCGCACCGTGTTGCGGCGCAGCGCCGATGATACGGACCCGGTGGAGCGGGTG
>JAKDMK010000406.1 GCA_030452365.1 Nitrococcus sp. | reverse complement strand
CGCCACCGCCTGAAAAGCCATCGCCACCAGCAGCCCGATCGCCGCGCCAATCAATACCTGCTGCCCCGCAACCAAAAGCACGGCCGCCGACAGCGGGTCGAGCCTCGGCACGCTGCCCACGGCCGGCAGCACCGCCACCGTAAGCCCCACGCTGAACAGCACCCGCACCCGGACGGGTATGAGGATGTTGGAGAACATCGGGGCGGTCAGCATCAGGGCACCGACGCGGATAAATGGCCAGAGAAACTGACCAATCCAGGCAGTGAGCTCGGCCGAGGTGATCGCCATAGCGGGGCACGCGCGTTCAGCGGACTAGCCGATAAAGCCCGGAATGTTCCGGAACAGCGTGTGGGTGAAGTCCAACAACACCTGCAGCATCCAGGGCGCGGCAATGAGCAGGGTCAGCACCATGACGGCGAGCTTGGGCACGAAGCTCATGGTCTGCTCGTTGATCTGGGTGGCGGCCTGAAACATGCCGATGACCACGCCGGCGGCGAGCGCCGAGAGCAGAATCGGCGCGGCGATCAGCACCGCCACTGTCAGCGCTTCCTTGCCGAGCTCGATGGCGAGAT
Source organism: Nitrococcus sp. (assembly GCA_030452365.1). Classification (GTDB taxonomy): domain Bacteria; phylum Pseudomonadota; class Gammaproteobacteria; order Nitrococcales; family Nitrococcaceae; genus Nitrococcus. The sequence continues at coordinate 2,445 of JAKDMK010000406.1, read as the reverse complement.
CCGGTGACATCGCGGCGTCCCTCCCGCACGTGGCTATGCTTAGCCGGGGTAAAAGCTGCCTGCCAAGGTTCCCATGATTAGAGCCCAACCATCGACCAGCACGAACAGCATGATCTTGAACGGCAGCGAAATGAGCATGGGTGAGAGCATGAGCATGCCCATCGACATCAGAGTGCTGGCGACGACCAGGTCAATGATCAAAAAGGGCAGGAAAACGATAAAACCGATCTGAAATGCCGTCTCGAGCTCGCTGGTCATGAACGCCGGCACCAGAACGGAGAAAGGCACGTCCTGTGGGCGCTCTACCGGCGGCGCATCCGCGATGTTGAGGAAAAGGCCGATGTCCTTCTCGCGGGTCTGCGCCAGCATGAACGCGCGCAGCGGAGCGGCAGCGGCTCGAAGCGCCTGCACGGCACCCACTTGCTCGTCGAGATAGGGCTGCAGAGCCACTTGATTGATCCGGGTCAATACCGGTGACATCACGTACACGGTGAGAAACAGCGCCAGACCGATGAGAATCTGGTTCGAGGGCGTGTTAGTGGTGCCGATGGCCTGACGCAGAATGGCAAGCACGACGATGATCCGCGTGAACGCGGTCATCATCAGCAGCGCCGCCGGCAGCAAGGTCAGCGCCGTCATCACGGCAAGAATCTGCAGGCTCACGCTCCAGGTCTCGCCTTGGCCGGCCGATTGGATCGTGATCGCCTCGATGCCGGCGCCCTGGGCAAAGGCAGTCACCGGCAGCCATAGCATGAATAGTAGAACCACGACTCGCAGGCATCGCATCAGCGCTTTCCATAATCGTCCATCATCGCGCGCAGCCGTTGGGCAAACGCAACGCCCTGGCCGCCTTCACCCGCCGGATTCTGCTGGTAGGCATCGATGGGTTCATCGAGTACATGCAAGGTCTGTACCCTGCCTGGCGCCACTCCGAGCAGAAGCTGGGTCTTGCCCACTTGTACCAGCACGATCCGCTCCCGGCTGCCAACCGCGAGGCCACTTAGAATACGCAGTTGGCCATTGGCACTGCGATTAAACCGAGCCACACGCCGCAGCACCCAGGCAAGCCCGATGATTGCCGCTAGAACCACTCCGAGGGCGAGGGTCAGGCGCAGAAGCGCGCTCACGTCGACTCCAGCGCCGTCGGCCTCAGCGGCCGCTTGAGCAACGACTGCCGGAAAATTGACGAGCACCGTGCCAACAATCGGCCGGATGCGCTGCAGGCTCATGGCTGCGCGCCCTTACTTAAGCTTGCGGACACGCTCACCCAGACTGACTACATCGGTTAGCCGAAGGCCAAAGCGCTCGTTGACTACCACCACCTCCCCGTGGGCGATAAGGGTGCCATTGACCAGCACGTCCAGCGGTTCACCGGCCAGGCGGTCCAGCTCGACCACGGAGCCTTGATTGAGCTGCAGCAGGTTGCGGATGTTGATCTGGGTCCGACCGAGCTCCATGGACAGTGTGACAGGTATATCCATGATAACGTCGAGGTTGACGTCCTCGTTGTCGGCCGCGAGGCTCGGCTCCGCGGTCAGATCATCGAGCGCGGCAGGCGCCACCGTCGCGGCCGCCTCATCCCGGCTGCTGTCCTCGTCGGCCAAGACATCCGCCCAGTCCTCACCAGCAACCGGCTGCTTGATTTGCTGTTTGCTCATGGGCTCTTCCTCAGATTGATTAGGGATTGATGCTGCGGAGCCTGGATCGACTCCGTAATCTTGACGGCCACGTTGCCACCGCTCTGTCCGAGCCGCCCGCGCAGCACGGGAACTTCCTCGGCACGTAGGGTTACGGTCTCGGGCATCTCGATGGGGATAATGTCTCCAGGTTTGAGCTGCATGAGCTCGCGCAGGCTGATCGATGCCTCGGCCAGTCGGCAGAATAGCCCAACCGATGCCGCTTTCATCTCCTCGCGCAGGGAGCGTACCCAGCGCTGGGCGACCTCGTTGCGATCGCTCTGCACTCCGGTATTCAGGACATCCCTGATGGGCTCGATCATGGTGTAGGGCAACGTAATGTGGAAACTCCCACCGCTGCCATTGAGCTCGATCTGAAAGCGGGAGGTCAGAACGATCTCAGAGGGCGAAACGATGTTCGCGAACTGCGGATTGACTTCCATATTGAGAAACTCGAATTCCACCGGCAACACCGGTTTCCAAGCGCTTTGCAAATTAGCGAACGCCTGCTCCACGACCAGGCGAATCACCCGCAACTCCGTTGGCGTGAACTCGCGGCCCTCAATCTTGGTAGCATAGCGGCCGTCACCGCCGAAGAAGTTGTCGACCAGCGTGAACACCAGCTTGGAGTCCAGCATGCACAGCGCCGTGCCCCGCAGTGGGTGTATTTTCACCAGATTGAGGCTAGTGGGCACGGAGAGCGTATGCACATACTCGGAGAACTTCAGCAGCTCCACACCCTCGATGCTCACCTCCGCGGCCTTGTGCA
>JAKDMK010000405.1 GCA_030452365.1 Nitrococcus sp. | reverse complement strand
CCCTGGGATCGCCGACTTGCAGTCGGCTTCTCCGGATTGCCGAGTGCAGCTCGGCGATCCGGGGAGAAATACGCGGCTTTGGCCAGCGATCGGCCACAACAAGTGTTTTCGACGCCCTGGCGCTCGGTTATGCTTTAGATGTCGGCGCTCACAGCGCCCAGGAGCCGAGCAAATGGAAAAAATTCGCCTCGCGGAAATGATCAAGCAATTGCGCCGGGAGTTGCTCGATGCGCAGGCGGCCGACAAGGACGAGCCCCTTCGGTTCGGGTTGCAGGATATCGAGATCGAGCTCACGGTGGCTACCACCAAAGAGGCCGGTGGCGGAGGCGGGGTCAAGTTCTGGGTCTACAACGCGGATGCCAGCGGCAAGGTCGTCTCTGGAAAAACGCAGACGCTCCGGCTCACGCTCAGGCCATTGAATACGGACGGCACCCCTTTCGATATTTACGATGAGGACGAAGCGCCGCGACGAGACTAAGCGGCCCGCCCGTAGCGCCGAAGCAGTGGTATGGAAAAAATTCTAATCGTCGCGATCTTTACCCCTACAACTCCGGCGAGAGATCGCGGTGTCTGGGGCACGGGCTATCCGGTCGCCAATGACCACATCCTCACCGCGCGGCACGTTATTGAACCCGTGGATGCCAATACCAAAAAGCCAACGCAGGTGGTTTGGCCGATCCAGGTGTGTTGGCACCATGCAACAGAGGACAGATGGGTCAATATCCAGAAAGAGAATGTCGTCTGGATGGGCGATGGCGATCTGGACGCCGCTTTGATCCACTGTCCCAGACCGAAGAGCCTGGCCCATTACGATCCCGGTTACGTGGTCCAACGCATGCCGGGAGCCACGGACGAGTGGCAAAGCTCCGGTTTCGCGCGGGCCGACAAGCGTAATGATAAACGCCCTCCGGGCCATTATCGCGGTCAAGTGTACACCATGGCGGAACCAGACCCCTTCTTTCAGATCGACGTGGCGGCGAAGCCCGAACGCAAGGAACTGTGGAAAGGCGCTTCCGGCATGCCCGTTTTCGTTGGCGTCGAACTCCTGGGCGTCGTCAAGGAAGTACCAGACAACTTTAACGGCCAGAAGCTCAACGCCGTGCCGTCTTGGCGGCTACTCAAAGACAAAGATTTCAGCGCCAAGCTCGGCATCGACGACAAAGAGCGACTAGAGAAGTCTGCTCGCGAGCTGCTACATAGATTGTTGAAGCGCAGTGACGAGGTCACCCGGAGCCTGGCGGCTGCGTTGAGCGGGGATCTCGACGTACCCGATGAGCAGAATCTGCCCTGCGCGGATATGGCCCACTGCCGCGAGCAAGTAGTAGATGCCTTGCTGGAGAGACCGCCAGCATTGGAGCGACTGGGTGCTCTGGCACGCAAAATCCAACAGCAGCGTCAAAGTGCTGGGGACCGAGATGGAGCGGAGGTTGCGGCCGATTTGATGCTAGCCCTACTGCCCGCGATCCAAGATGCCGGCGTAGTTACAGGTATCCGCGCGGACAAGGGCAGTGCCGCGGTTCACATGATACCGCTACCGGCCAAGTTGAAGATGGTTGCGGAGATTATCATGGCCGGAGCGGATCGGCGCGCGGCGAAGTTACGCCTGCCGACTGCGTGGAACGATTATCCAGAGGGCGAGGCCAGCCTACCGGCGCCGCCCGAATCAGGACGCGATCCCAATGGCGAGCAATACAAGCGAGACTGGCGCACCCACCTGCACCGCACCTTTATCACCGAGCAGATCATGTCGCCAGACGACTCCCAGCCGGCGCGGAACGATATGGTCAACGCGGAGCTGCGCCAACTAGCTAGTTTTACGAAAACGACCTACTACTTCATCGCTGACATGCGTGGGAATCAGGCAATACCTCAGGCGCGGGAAGACGCCCTAAAACAGGTCAAGGAGGAGTTCGAGCTCATTGCCTTTCTGCGCTTGGAAGGTACTGAGCCCAAGGACGTCGAGATGGCCCGATACGGCTGGCTACCGAAACTGATGTACCAATACCAGGAGTTTGTTAGGGGAAGTTCCTAGAAATCGCCGACGAGCACGTTGTCGAGCTCGCGCCCACCGGCGCTATGCCGGAGGCCGTGCATCAGTTCGAGCTGCGCCAGATTCAAGCGGTAGACGCCGCGCTCGCCGCGCGCAGGCCCCTGCTGGTGCGCGGCGATCCCGGCACCGGCAAGTCGCAGTTGGCGCGCGCGGCCGCGAAGGAGCTGGAACGCGCCTTCATCTCCCATACGGTCGATGCGCGCACCGAATCGCGCGATCTGCTCTGGCACTTCGATGCCGTATCCCGCCTTGCCGAGGCGCAACTGATGGGCGCGCTGCACCGCTCCTCTGCTCCCGCAAATGCCGGCGCGCGCAGCGAAAATACCGTCGCCTCGAAGCAGCAAGAAATCAACGAACGCCTGGCCATCAAACGCTTCCTCCACCCCCGCGCCCTCTGGTGGGCGTTTGACTGGGAGGGCGCGCTGCAACAGGCGCAAGTCGCCGGCTTGCCTTCGCCACCGCAACCCGACGGTGGCGACCCCAGCAACGGTTGCCTGGTGCTGATTGACGAGATCGACAAGGGCGAGCCGGACGTGCCCAACGGGCTGTTGGAGGCGCTGGGCGCGGGGCGCTTCACTCCCCAGGGGTGGGATGAGCCGGTGACTGCAAAGGGCGACATCGCGCCCCTCGTGATCATAACCACCAACGAGGAGCGTGCCCTGCCGGACGCCTTCGTGCGCCGCTGTCTAGTCCTGCATCTGAGATTGCCCGATGACGGCGAGGAGCTAACCCTACTGCTCATGGCGCGTGGCCGGGCGCACTTTATTGATCTCAAAGTTTCCGACCAGGTGCTGGAGGCGGCGGCCGCGTTGCTGATTGCCGATCGCGCGCACGCCAAGGAAAATAACTGGCGGCCGCTGCCGGGGCAAGCCGAGTACCTCGATCTGCTGCGCGTCGTCACCACCCGCAAGGAAACCCCCAAGGCGCAGAAGGATCTACTGAAGGACGTGGGTGAATTCATGCTGAAGAAACACCTCGATGCCTACCAGAATTCCCT
>JAKDMK010000404.1 GCA_030452365.1 Nitrococcus sp. | reverse complement strand
TCGAGGTAGGTAGCGATGGTGGTGTCGAACAGCGCCAGCACCTCACGCTCCAGTTCCTCGTCGCCGAGGCACTGCTTGGCCAGGTGGGCACAATCGATCGGCCGGGCATTGCCCGGCACGCGGTTTTCCACAATTTCGCCAATGCTGGCCGGATGTGCCATCGGCCGTCTCCTCTGCGGGAAAGGACCGGGGTTTTGCCGCCCTGTCCAAGCCCAAGAGCCTAGAGCGCCGCGGTGAACAGGACCTTAAGCCACACGTTTGCCTTTGTTGGTTGTAGAGTTTTCCACGCCTGTGTGGCGCCGCAATTAACCTTCCATTAAGAAAACGCTCGGTTTGGCTAAAATTGCATGTATTAATGCGCTACTACCAGCGCGCGGCGGCGTGGGTCGTGAGAGGGCGGTGCATCGCATTTGCATCGAATTTTACCCATCGGGCACCTCATCCGGAAACGGGTGGAGAGTCATACAACTTGCGCACGCCATTTGCCGTTGTGAGTCGACGCGAGAGTTGTAAAGAGTATGGCGAAGAATTCGACACCCCACGCAAACGATCCCGCCGCACTGGCATTTTCGGCGGTGGAGGACGCCCTGAAGGAGTCGGTTTTCAGTCTCGAAGCCAAGCCGGGGGCAGAAAAACCCGCTTCCGACAAGAAGCCGGCGGACACTGCCGCGAGGTCCGAACGCGCGCGCACCGCCGACAAGTTCGCCGCACAGACCGGCGCCGTCGCCAATGACGACCGCTTCCCCTCTTCCAAGATCGCCTACGGACTGCAGACCCGCTCGTCGTCCACCCCGACCTGGGTCGCCACCATCCTGTCGCTCGTCTGGCTCGGCATCACCGGCGTCGTCGGCTACATGCGGTATGGCAACCAGCTTGCCGATATCGCCAGCTTCGCCGGCACGCTCGAGTTCATCGGTCTCGTGGCGCTGATGCTGCTGCCCGTCGTCGGCTTCTTTGCCGTGGCCACGCTCGTGCGCCGCGCGCAGGATCTGCGCAGTGCCGCGTCTTCCATCACCCAGGCCGCCATCCGTCTCGCCGAACCGGAAGCGACCGCCACCGAGAAGGTTGCAACGGTCGGACAAGCCGTGCGCCGCGAAGTCAACGCGCTTGGCGATGGGTTGGAGCGCGCCCTCTCACGCGCCGGCGAGCTCGAGGTGATGATCCACAACGAGGTCACCGCGCTCGAAAAGACCTATTCGGAGAACGAGTCGCGTATGCGTGGGCTCATTTCCGAACTCGCCAGCCAGCGCGAGAGCGTCCTGACCAACACGGAGAAAGTACGCGAGGCAATCACCGAGAGCCATACCGGCCTCGTGTTCGATCTCGACATGATCTCGCAGCGCATCGCCGGCACCATCGTCGACAGCGGCGGCAACCTGACCCGCGCGCTCGAAACCGCCGGCAACACGCTGAACTCGGGCTTCTCCGAGCGCGCCGACAATTTCGTTTCGCTGATCGAGAACCGCACCGGCGACTTCCTCACTGCCATCGATGATAGCTCTGGTCGCCTGAGCGGCAATCTGGAGGAGCGCTCCGCCGCAGTGACCAGGGACCTCGACGCGCATGCGCAGGTGGTGACCTCCGCGATCGAGTCGCGCGTCAATGTCCTCACCGATGCCCTTGAGACCCGCGTCGCCGGTCTCGAAGGCACCCTCGACCACCACACAACCGCCCTTTCCGGCGCCATCGACGAGCGCACCACCGCCCTATCCAGCCTGCTGACGGAGCGCGGCTCGACACTTCTCGGCCAGCTGCGCGAAAGCGGTGACGACATCGGCGGCTCGCTCGACCGCATCGGCACGCGCATCAGCGAGGACATCGCCGGCCGCTCGCGCGAGGCCGAAAATCTGCTCGGCACCCTCACCCGTCAACTCGACGAGAGTGTTTCCATCCAGCTCAACTCGCTGGAAAGCCGTCTGCAGTCGGCACTGATCGAGATCAACGGTGCGCTCGACGAGACCGCCGACAAGGCGCGCGCCACCATCGCCACCGCCGGCGAGGGTTCGCTATCGGATTTCGACAACCGGCTGACGCACATCACCACCAGCATCGATGAGCGCCTGCATGTGCTCGACGGCGTCGTTGGCGACAAGGGTGAGAAGCTCATCACCGCGCTCGATACACAGACGGAAACGTTCTCCGGCCGTGCCGATGCGCTCGAGACAGCTCTCGACGAGAAGGCCGGCCGCTTCAACGAGATCGTCACCGAGCGCACGCTGGAGATGGACGAGGTGCTGAACGCGCGCGCCCGCGAAGTCACCGCGACGATGGGTGAGCGCACGCGTGAAATCACCGACTCACTCGAAGGCCATACCCAGATCATCGCTGAAGCGCTCGACAGCCGCACCGGCAAGCTGGATGGCATCCTCACCGACCGCTCGCGACAGATTTCAGAGTCGCTCGATCGCCAGGCCGAGGCCTTCTCCAGTGCCTTCGAGGGCCGCGCCGGCAAGCTGGAAACGACGCTGGGTGAGCGTGCCCGTGAGATCGCCGACAGCCTCGACGGGCACTCGCAAATCATTGCTGAAACGCTCGACACCCGCGTCGGGAAACTCAACGACACGCTGGCCGACAGGGGCCGCATGCTCGAGGAATCGCTTTCCGGCTACGACCGCATCCTGAGCGATACCATTCGTCAGCGCAGCGACGAGTTGGGCGGTCTGCTTGCCGATCGCACGACGACGTTCGAAACCGCGATCAGCGACCGCACCCAGAAACTCTCCGATACTCTCACCGAACGCACCGGCGCTTTGACCGGCCAGATCGAGGAGCAGTCAGCCGCGTTGAACGAATCGCTCGACGCTCACACACATCAGCTCGCCGGTGCCGTGGGCTCGCGCACTCAAGCGCTTTCGGATGCGCTCGGCCAGCGTACCGAGCAGCGTTCCGAAACGCTGGACCGGCGCACCGACGAGCTTGCCCGTACCTTCGAGGAGCGCACCATAACCCTTGGCCAGACCATCGAGGAGAAGGGCACAGCCGCGAGCGACCGCTTCGAGAGCTCGCTGCGCGGCGTCACCGACACCATGTCCGAGCGCGTCAACGCC
>JAKDMK010000403.1 GCA_030452365.1 Nitrococcus sp. | reverse complement strand
CTTATATCTCGATTCTGTTCGACCGTTAATGAGCGATTCGGATCAGCGATCCAGACGCCGCCACACGCGCGCGAAATCGATCTCGACACGGCACGCGGGCAAATCGAAGTCTTGCCGCTCGGCGCTTACATCCGCTACTTTGCGGTATTCGCCCTCGATCAAGTGATAGATGCGGGCGATGCGGTCCATGGGATAAACCAGCACGTAGTTGGCAACGCCGCCTGCGCGGTATACCTCGAACTTGGTGCGTTCGTCGCGCCGCGCGCTTTCGACCGATACCACCTCCACAATCAACTCCGGGGCTCGCGTCAAGCGTTCGCCAGGCGGCCGCCAGCAGGTCACCAGCAAATCTGGACGCACGACGGTATCCGTATTCAAAATGACATCGATCTCGTACAAAACCTCGCAGGCGGCGCAATGCTCCAAAGCTTCGTCAAGTTGACGGAACAACGCCGCCGCGACGCGTTGGTGCGAAACTGCCGGCGACGGCGCCATCGCTTGAGGAATCCCGTCAATCAATTCCCACTCGCCTTCCCAACGCAGGTAGTCTTCTACGGTGTAACGCTCAATCTCGGGCAGTCTCGACATGCTGCGCTCCTAAATCCGCGCCACTACGGGTTGGCGAAACGCCACCTTATACATGCACTCATCAACCCACATAGCGTAGTCTAGCGCAGGGCGGTGCACCTATCTCGATTGTCATTCCGGCTATGGGTCGGCTGGAATCCAGGCACAGGGAGGTAAAAGTCTGGATTCCCGCTTTCGCCTGCCTGACCGAGCTATGCTCATTTCTTGTGTACGGTGGGTAAGCCCGCGTACGTTGCGGTGACGAAGGAACCCCAACAAATGCCGCTCCAGGCAGTCTGATCATGGGGCGGGCGCCGCGCAAAGGTTGGCCTTGCCGCTATCTTCCAGCGAGCTGCAGCCCGTAGTTTCCTGGGAAATACTGGTAAATCCATGTTTCCGTGAGTGTACGCTCACCTAGGCGCAGATAGCAGCGCAGGTCCACGGCCTCCTTGCCGTCGACGCGCAGATCGAAGAACGCGCGCCATAGGTCGGTGCCGACAACCTTGAGGGCATAGGCATTATCGATCGCACCACGGGAGGTCTCTGCGATTACCTGGACGTCGTAGCGCTGCCTCAGCTGCGCCAGCGGTCCGCCGGTGAAGTCGATGACAAACTTGCGCGCGTTGGGGGGGCGTGTCTCGTGCTGGCCGGGGATGCCGGAGCGGCCGATGCGGGTGGCCACGACCCGCCCGACATCCGGTATGTAGGGTTCCGTGGCGACCCAGTACAGGCGATAGTCCAGATTCCAGCTCGTGCCTTTGCTCGCCGCTCTGGCCGGCACCCAGAAGGCGACGATGTTGTCTTGGATCTCGTCATTGGTGGGCATTTCCAGCAAGTAGACCGCACCCTCGCCCCAAGCGCTCATGGGCTCGACCCAGACGCTCGGGCGGCGGTTGTAGAAGACGCCGTCGTCCTGATAATGATCGAAGTTGCGATCGCGCTGCAGCAGCCCAAACCCCTTGGGATTATGATCCAGGAAGGCATTGGTCTGAATATAGGGCGGCGAGTTTAGGGGGCGCCAGATGCGCTCGCCCTTGCCGGTCCACATGGCAAGTCCATCGCTGTCATGGATCTCGGGCCGCCAATCCGTGCTCCGGCGGTGGTTGGTTTCGCTATACCAATACATGCTGGTGAGCGGAGCGATACCAAGCTGGGCGATATCCTCACGCTGAAAAAGCTGCGCATGAACATCCATAACGACCGCCGCGTCCTTGCGGCATTCGAATCGGTAGGCGCCGGTGATGCTCTCCCCTTCGAGCAGGGCGTACACCGTTAAGGTGTTGCCGCCCTCCCGCGGCTGTTGCAGCCAGAGAGCGGTGAAGCGCGGAAACTCCTCTGGTTGCCCGGGCACCACTGTGTCGACAGCGATGCCGCGTGCCGATAGGCCGTATTGGTGGAGTGGCCCGGAGCTGCGGAAGTAGCTCGCGCCCATGAATGCGAGCCAATCGCCCTGGCGCTCGCCGGGGTTGAGGACGTGGAAACCGGCAAAGCCCAGATCATCGGGCAGCTTGGTCCGCAGGCCGGTGTTACCGTAATCGAACAGACGCGGGGAATAGCGCACCTGGCGTGCTCTGCCATCCTCCACCACGTAGATTACAACCGGTTTGTTGGCGTAGCGGCCAAGATGGAAGAACTCCACCGGCATAGCACCCGGCGTGCTTGCCCAAAGGGCGCTGTCCCGACGAAATTGGATTTGCTGGTAGGTGTCGTAATCGATGGCCTCGATCAGCTTGGGATGGCGTGGTGGCGCCGGCTCGAACGGCCGCCGCGCAAGCTGCCTAGCACGCTCGCGCAGCCGCTCGAAGCTAAACGGTTCGGGGGCGGCGAGTGGTGGACCGGGGGTGGCGAGCGCGCGGTCGATGTCCAGCCAGGAGACGGTGGTAAGACCGGCGATGGCATACAGCAGGCGGCGACGTGTCAGATTTATACCCATATCCGCGTCCAAATGCTCCTACAGTTCCGGCGCGCAGGTTGCCAAGGGCGTGCTCGCTCAAGCCGCGCTAGTAGCGCAACGCGGCGCTGTGCCACTTACCATGTCCCGCCCGGCAAGCTTGTGTAGCCGTCGCAAGCCGGCCGCTTGCCGCAAAACCGACCCCAATCGCCGCAGGATCATGGCACGGTCGTAACACGCATAACGCCAATTACACCCAGAACGGTGAGCAACCAGCCGCTTAGCGTAATTCGCCATAGGATGGGGGCATGGCGCAGCTCCATGAAGCGATCGATGACGAGCTGACCCTTGATCGCCACCACGATGAGCACGACGAACGCCAGCCAATCGCTGCCCCGATAATCACGCAGGAACCACATGGCAAGCGTCAAGCCCAACAATGTCAACCAGGTAGCGGTTAGTGCTCGGATGGTCATGATCAGGGCAAGATATAGAGCAATGGGAAGAGCACGATCCAGACCAGATCCACCATATGCCAGAAGCTCGCCGCGGTTTCGACCCCGATAGGATTGGAACGATCATAGGCTCCAAATCGGCA
>JAKDMK010000402.1 GCA_030452365.1 Nitrococcus sp. | reverse complement strand
GGGCAGCCGGGGCGGCTGGCGTTGGAATTCACCCGCGAGGCGGCCGATGCAGAGGCTGCCGTGCGCAGCGCGCTGGCCGACGTGCGGCGCGCCGTTCCCACCGCCAGACTGGTCGAGGCCGCCCCGGACTTCGTGGGCCTCACCGACGTGGCCGAAATCGTCGGTGTCTCGCGCCAGAACATGCGTAAGCTCATGCTCGCCCATCCGGACAGCTTCCCGGCGCCAGTGCATGAGGGGAGTGCGTCGATCTGGCACTTGGCGGACGTTCTGGTGTGGCTGCAGGGCAAGGGGAGCTATGCCTTGGCGCAGGAGATCTTGGAGGTGGCTCAAGTTGCCATGCAGGTCAATGTCGCGAAGGAGCGGCGGCGCGTAACCCGCCGGCTTTCTGCGGAGCTGGAAGCGTTGGCGGGCTAACCACCGGCTGCGTTGTGTTAAGAGGCGGTATCGATAATGACTTTCAACGGCGTGGATCCGGCGGTCGATGTAAGCGTGGGTGTCGCGGGCGCAGAGGATACAGGGGACGCGGCCTTCATGCGCCGGGCGCTGGAGCTGGCGGCGCGGGCACAATCAGCCGGGGAGGTGCCGGTTGGTGCCGTGGTGGTGCATAACAATCGGATCGTGGGTGAAGGTTGGAATCGGCCGATCGCCACACGCGACCCGACGGCTCATGCGGAGATCGAGGCACTCAGAGACGCTGGTAGGACCCTGGAGGCTTATCGGCTATCGGCAACCACGCTGTACGTGACCCTGGAGCCCTGTGCGATGTGTGTCGGCGCGCTCATTCACGCTCGCATAGCCCGGCTCGTATTCGGGGCCGGCGATCCGAAGACCGGCGCCTGTGGTGGCGCGCTGTGCCTGATTGAGCATTCTAGCCACAATCACAGCATCGCCGTGCATGCCGGGGTGTTGGCCGAGCCCTCCAGCGAGCTGCTGCGTGCGTTCTTCCGCATCCGTCGCGGCGTGGGAGCGTATAAGTCATAGTCGTCCTCCGGGCTCTCCAGGCGCGCGAGAATCCTTTCCAGCCAATCCTCCGCGGGCCACGAGTCAAATGCGGTCGCTGGATCGCAAGGCAGGATGAGGCGGAAGCCCTTCTGGCCAGAACCATCCATTAGCGGCTGTAGACTGCCGCCGTGATGATAGGCAATGAGGTAGGCACTCAGATGCTCCGGGTTCGCGCCCAGCGCAAATGCCTCCTCCAGCACCTGAGAATCGGCCGTGCTAAGGAAGGTCATGACGGTAGCCGCCTCGGCCCCATGCAATTTCCCCGGCTCACAGAGCACTTCCACCGTTGCCCCCTCACTGGCCGCGCTCATACGGCATAGGCTGGCAACTAGCGAGTAGGCCAGAGCATTGTCGACGAGGATAGGCTGAACCCCGTCGACTTCTTGGACGTAAATCGGGTGCGCCTCGGGGGCGGCGCTCTCGATCAGGCGGCGAGGGGTGATCCGTGTATCGAAGGTTGCGGCCGGCTCAGTGCTGCGGATCAGAGCGTCCGCCAGTGCCAGCGTGCGCCGGATCTCGGTCTCGGTCAGGCTCCATAGATCGAGCTGCTCGGGAGCCGTCAGTCTGTCGGCGTAGCTCCCGGTGATGTTGGCTTCCAGGTAGGCGGCCACCGCCGTCATGGCGTTACGGATATGGCTAAAGCTGCCCGCCATGATCACCAGATCACGAATGCGGTTGACCTCGATTAGGCGCTGCCATACGCTCAGCTTCTCTTGCATGAGCAGTGAGCGTTCCATCCTGAGCCGATGGAGTTCCAAGGCCTGGCGCAGCTCCGTGCGCAGTTGCCGCATGTCCCAGGGCTTGGTGATGTAGCGGAAGATCTCACCGCGATTGACGGCCTCGATCGCCTCCTCCAGGTTCGAATAAGCCGTCGTCAGCAGGCGCACGATATCCGGCCAGTCCTCGCGCACACGGCGCAGCAGGTCGACACCGGTTTGTCCCGGCATGCGCTGGTCAGTCACTAACACGGCGATCTCGTGGCCGTGGTCCTCCAGCACCGCCAGCGCTTCCGGGACACTGGAGGCGGTGTGCACGGTAAGCGCCTCGTCTGCGATCGCGCGCCGGAAGTACTTCAGTGCTTTCTCTTCGTCGTCCACGTAGAGAATCGCGTATGTTGTCATAGGAGGTGTTTTCCCTTTTTTATAGGAACAACGGATCAGTCCGGATCCGCAGCCCCTGTGCCCATTGTAGGAAACCAAAGATCGAATCGGGTGTTCATGGACAGCGTGCTCTGGCAGCTGATCGTACCCCTGAAGCTATCCATGACCCGGCGGCAGAAGCCAAGCCCGATACCCACCCCTTTGCCGCTATCCGAGAAGGTGGCGAAGTCCTCGAATATTTCAGGCAACACCCGCGGATCGATACCGGTAGCGGTATCCTCGAAATGAAGTGTACTGCCACTCTTATCCTGGCTTGCCCAGATACGTATATCCCCCTTGCCGGCCGTGTCGATGGCTTTGAGCGCGTTGCGCATGAGGTTGTGCAGCACGAACACCATCAACCGGTGCGAGCCATGGAAGTGAAAGCTCGGCTGAGCTTGCCAATGAACCCGCTCGCGCCGATCCGCCTGGAAGGGGAAATCTTGCAATGCGCTCTCGATACACTCGTCCATGGAGCAGGTCTCGAAGGAGGTCGCATCGATGCGCTTACCACCGCAGTTCATCAGCAATAGATCGATCATTACATTTGTTCGGTCCACCACGCGATGGATACCGGCCACTGACTCTTCGAGGGCGAGCCTATGTGACTCTCGTATAGGCTCAATCGGTGCCCCAGCCTCACAAGCCCAGCGATAGGCTTCGAGCAGGCGCGGCAGGTAGCGCTCGATACCCGCGGCCGCGGAGCGGGTGCTGAGCAGCGGCGTACGCATCTCGTGCGCGATGTGGCTAGCCACGGAGAGTATGCTCTTGCGGCGTTCGTTGAGCAGCATCCGCTCGTGCTCCTGCTCCCGATACAGCTCCAGCGCATCCGTGAGCTCGCCGCGCAGAGCCTCGAGATCCCAGGGCTTGGTGATATAGCGCCACACCTCTCCGCGATTGACCGCGGCAATGGCGTCATCGATG
>JAKDMK010000401.1 GCA_030452365.1 Nitrococcus sp. | reverse complement strand
ACGTTTGGCACGAGTGTTCGGTAGAGCTCGGCGTACAGTGCCGCACTGCGGTTCCAGCTTACGTCCGCCCGCATTCCCCGGCGCTGCATCACCGCCCAGTCAGGCGAGCGGAACAGTGCGACCGTGCGGCGAATTGCGTCCCGGAGGCTATTGGCATCGACCGGCGAGAACTGCACTCCGGTGGCCACACCCGCCTTCAGCGCGGCGGTGTTGGCGTCGATCACTGTGTCAGCGAGTCCACCGACCCGAGCAACTACCGGCACGCAGCCATAACGCAGCCCATAGAGCTGCGTCAGACCGCAAGGCTCGAAACGCGAGGGAATCACGATCGCGTCACCGCCGCCTTGCATCCGGTGCGCCAGGGCTTCATCGTAGCCGATCACCACGCCTATCCGACCACGGTGCCGGGCGGCAAGGCTAAGGAAGGCGCCCGCGAGACTCGCATCGCCGGTGCCGAGCACCGCAAGCTTTGCTCCAGCGGCCACCAAGTCGTCGCCAACCTCGGCCAGTAGGTCCATACCCTTCTGCAAAGTCAGCCGGCTCACCACGCAGAGGAGCGGGTCGCAGTCAGCATCGAGGCTAAACCTCGCTTCGATGGCTTGGCGGTTGGCAACGCGCCCCTGCAGCCGCTTGGGCGAGAATGTCGCTATCAGGTGCGCATCGGTTTCAGGATCCCAAACGCTCCCGTCGATGCCGTTGACGATGCCGCAGAGCGCCGCTGAGCGTCCCGCGATCAGCCCGTCGAGCCCCATGCCAAAGGCCGGCGTGCGGATCTCTTGCGCATAGGTTGGGCTCACCGTGGTGATCGCCCAGGCGTTCTGCAAGCCGGCCTTCAGGAACCCAATACCGCCGTAATACTCCACTCCCTCAACCGAGAAGGCTTCCGGCGGCAAGTCGAGACCCCCGAATACGGTGGAGGGAAACTGGCCCTGGAAGGCCAGATTGTGAATCGTAACGATCGACGGCCGGTTGATACCGGCGTAGCGCATATAGGCCGCCGCCATCGCCGCCTGCCAGTCGTGCGAGTGCACGAGGTCAGGCACGAAGCCGGACAAAAGGCCGCCGCCGATGTCCGCTCCTGCCTTGGCCAGCGCGCCGAAGCGCCGCCAGTTGTCGGCGTGGTCGACGCCAGATGCATCGGAGTAGGGTCCTCCCGGCCGATCGTAGAGCTCAGGCGCTTCGAGCACATAGAGCGGCAACCCCTCGACCGTTGCTTCAAGGATGCGCGCCTTGGTACCGAGCAAGGTATAGGCGTGGCGCTCGACCGTCTTGCCCAGGCTTGCGATCACGCAGGGGTAACCCGGGATCAGCGACTTCATCGTGATGCCCAGGCGCTCGAGCGCCAAGGGCAAAGCGCCCATCACGTCGGCGAGCCCACCGGTCTTGATCAGTGGATAGATCTCCGATACAACCGAGAGTATGCGCATCAAAGATCCAAGCGATCGATCATCGGCTGGGTAATCAGACAGACGCCGCCCTCGGTCCGCCGAAACCGCTTGGCGTCGAGATCAGGATCCTCGCCGACGACGAGTCCCTCGGGGATGTGCACGCCGCGATCTACCACGACCTTCTTCAGCTTCACGTTCCGCGCAATGATGGTTCTCGGTAGGATTACCGCCTCCTCGAGGTTCGAATAGGAGTTCACCCGCACTCCGGTAAAGAGCAACGCGCGCCTGAGACTCGCCCCTGAGACGATGCAGTTGCCCGACACAAGCGAGCTGACCGCCGCGCCGCGCCGGGTCTCCGCGTCGTGCACGAACTTCGCCGGCGGCGTGATTTCCGCATAGGTCCAAATCGGCCAGTAGGTGTCGTAGAGGTCGAGCTTAGGGATGACGTCGGTCAGATCAATGTTCGCCTTCCAGTAGGCGTCGACCGTCCCTACGTCTCGCCAATAGCTCACCGCCTCAGAGCTCGATCGCACGCAGGACTGGCTGAAGCGGTGCGCCACGGCCTTGCCGTGCTTGACCACATAGGGGATCAGATCCTTGCCAAAGTCACGGCTCGAGCTCGGGTTGGCGGCATCACGCCGCAGTAGGTCTATCAGGAACTTGGTGTGGAACACGTAGATGCCCATGGAGGCGAGCGCCAAGTCCGGGTTGCCTGGAATGCCCGGTGGGTCGGCGGGCTTCTCGACAAAATCCGTGATGTTGTCGACCTCGTCTACGTGCATCACGCCAAAGCCCGTTGCCTGCGTCCGCGGCACCTCGAAGCAGCCCACGGTCACATCCGCGCCGCTGTCGCAGTGCTGACGCAGCATCAACTCGTAGTCCATCTTGTAGATGTGGTCCCCGGCGAGCACAATCATGAACCGCGGGTCATAGCTCTTGATGATGTCTATGTTCTGATAAACCGCGTCTGCCGTGCCTTCGTACCATTGCGTCTCGCTGACGCGCTGACTCGCGGGCAGGATGTCGAAGCTTTCGTTGCGCTCGGGGCGCAGGAAGTTCCAACCGAGCTGCAAGTGGTGGATCAGGCTGTGGGCCTTGTATTGGGTGGCGACCGCGATTCGCCGCACGCCTGAGTTCAGGGCGTTGGACAGCGCGAAGTCAATGATCCGGCTCTTGCCCCCGAAGTAGACAGCCGGTTTCGCGCGCTTGTCGGTCAATTCCTCGAGGCGGCTGCCACGGCCTCCCGCGAGCACATAGGCCATGGCGTCGCGCGCCAGTGCGTGAGTGCGTTGATTCAAACCAACCTCCTCGTACTCGCTATGCGTTTGGCTTCAACCGAGCGAATTGTATTGCAGCCAGATAGCCGCGCGCCCGCCGCCTTGTGCACCCCACTGCTATGCGGACAAGGTGGCATACTGCTATCTGGCGCTCAACATGCTCCGGGAACGTTTGCGCTCGATCGGGCGCTGGTGCTTGCGCCGAGCAAAAGTGTGTATGCGTTCTTCGAGAACAAGTCCCTTATGTCCCAATACGATCTATAGCTCGCTCGCTCCAACTTTGCGACATCAACGCGGGCGAGTCCCTTCTTCCAGCTACCCACCGTGTAGGATGACCCAGGTCCATAGATATCGTGCACAGCCCCAGCCAGCCCTGTCACTTAAACACATATGACGCAGCAGACGA
>JAKDMK010000400.1 GCA_030452365.1 Nitrococcus sp. | reverse complement strand
AAGCCGCGGCCTTGCTTGCGCCGTGGCGCGCTGCCTCAGGCGGCTGCATGTTGCTGGTTCCGGCGCGCGTTGCAAAACACCCTCCGTGCCGGGCGTTCGTGGTTTCGCCGCGTGGCATGGCAGGCGATGCTGACCGCCAACCGGGAGCACGCACGCAGCCCGCTCAGCGATGGGCCACGGTCGCGCCCACGGCTACTCATGGCGCCAGATTTTGACCGCCGAGAGCAGCAGAATGACGGCGAGCACCGGCAGGAGAACCGCACTTGGCACGACTCCAAGCAACATACCGCCGATAAAGGCGCCTATGATCGAGCCGGCAGCCATGATGAGCACAAAGGCACGGTTCTGTCCCAGGACCACAAAGCTGCTATCCCGGCTGTAGCGCGTGAATGCGACGATCATCGTCGGCAGGCTGATGGCCAGAGACAGGCTTCCGGCCAGTTTTATGTCGAGCCCGAACAACAGGACCAATGTCGGAATCAGCAATTCACCACCCGCCACACCAAGCACGGCGGCCGCAATGCCGATGGCAAAGCCGGCCACGACACCAACGATCGCTTGGAAAACGCCGCTGAGCGGCGGCCCCGCGGCGGTTGGGTCGTGAACGAACAGCAGCACGACGGCGATAATAACCAGCAGCGCGGCGATTACCCCGTAGAGGGTTTGGGAGCGCACGCGGGTGGCCCAGCTTGCACCTAGCCAAGCTCCCAGAAGGCTCCCCGCCAGCAGGTTGACGATAACCGGCCAATGCGCGGCCACGGTGCCAAGCGGAACGGTGTCTGCCCGGAAGAGAAGCGCCGCGGCGACGACGACGAGGCTCATGGCCTTGTTCAGGATAATCGCTTGCAGCGCGGCAAAGCGGAAAACGCCAATCAGCAAGGGTAAGCGAAATTCGGCTCCACCCAGGCCAACTAGCCCACCAAGGGCACCGATAATGGCACCGCCCCCAAAGGCGGCAAGCGGATTTGTGGTTTTTTCTACTGAGTTAGCCACGGGCACACTCATATGTATCCTCGATACAGTTATTTGGCTATGCCGACTCAAGAAAGCCTGCCGCCGTATGCGGGTCAACCCAACTTTGGCGCGGCCAGTTGATCGAGCTGCGCCAGCTCATCGGCGAGCGCTTGTGCCATTGTGACTTCCATGCGGCGGAAGCTGCCGAGAACAGCGCGTCCCGTCTCGGTGAGATCAGCCCCGCCGCCTGTTCGCCCGCCCTTTCTGGCAATCACGACGGGCTCGCAAAAATAGCCGTTCAGGGTGTCGATGAGATACCAGGCGCGTTTGTAGCTCATGCCCATGCGTCGTCCGGCCGCTGCGATAGAGCCCGTTTCAAGGATGCCCTGCAGCAGATCGGCCTTGCCTGGCCCCAGCCGGACATTGGGTTTGAGTGCGATGTGCAGGCTTAGCTTGGACTGTTTTCGCAAGGAGATCTTACGCACTCGCCTGCGCGGATTGTCGGATGCATTCGATCGACGATTCAAATCTAACATGAGGCTTTAACCCGAATTGTTCACTGCACCGCGAAGGCGAGGTGTGTCAGCGGAAGCAGGCTCCAACCAGATAATAATCGGTTCGATTTGGCAGCAGCGCCCTCCAACGCTGGCTCGCGCATCAGAAGGTCAGGTCCCCTCAGCTCGGGCCGATGGCCCCGGCGTACCGATGAAGCGATGCAGCGTGGAGACCGTTGCAGCGAAATCTGATTGGGTCATTTCGGCCGCGGAACACTCTAGCGTCTCCTTGGCTCCATCCGGTTCCCTTCGTTCTAGGCGAAGTGAAGGTACACCTGGACGGTGAATCCAGTCAGCGAGTACCCGCACGACGGCGGGGCCGATGGCCGTGAGAGCAAGAGATAACGCCGTCACGACGTCTGGCCCAGCTTGCGCTCCATTCCGGGTTGCGGTCTGGATCCGCATATCCACGCCCTCGATAGCAAAGCTGTCCAACAATTCCAGCAAGTCGCGGTTCAGAGGTTCGCTGCTCGTGACGCGGATTCTTGCCTCGTCAACGTTCGTCGAAACAAATTGAGGATTGCCGGCTTTTGACACTGAGGGAGCAACAGCTACGTTCATATGTATACCCGATATAGTTTGTTGGCTATGTCGGCCAAAGATAGCCTGCCGGCGTGTGCAGGTCAAGCCAGCTTGGGCGCAGCTCGGTAGGTTGGAGTGAGCTTGCGAACCCCAACGTTTGGCACTTGGGTACGCCATACAAGACAGAGCTATAATCTTACTATGTACCTACTCACCCATCTCGGCTTAGGGCTGACCGGAAAGGGCCAGGTAGCGGGCGATACGGCAATAGGCTTCGGCGCGCTCGCGTTTGCGCAAACAACCGGAGAGTTTCTGCTTGACCTTGCTCAGTTGTTGTATTCCGGATGCGGATGAGCAGGGCGCCTCATGATCGCTTAGCACCCTTGGCACCGCCATGACGATTCGTCGCGCGGGCTTGAACGCCGACGCGTTCCGTCAGGTGCTAACGGAGGATCCGATATGACCGCAGCGTCGTATTTCATCGCAATCGATGATACCGACAATCTCGAAAGCCGCGGCACCGGCTTTCGGGCGCGGGAATTGGGCCGGCAACTGGTGCAACAGGGACTCGCCGTCGTGCAGGGAATCACGCGACACCAGCTCTTCGTCAGTCCGCTGATCCCTTACACGTCGCACAACAGCGCGGCCTGCCTGGCGGTGCGCACGAGTGCGACGGTGGAAACCCTGCGTGGTTCTTGCGGTGAGTTTTTGCTGGAAACGAGTGCGTCGGGCTCCGATGCCGGGCTATGCATCGCTGCAGCAACGCGGGTTAGCGAAGCGGTGCGAACGTTCGGCCGGCGCGCCAAGCACGAGGTGCTGACCCAGAGCGAGGCGCGGACGCTCGCCGCGCGCGAAGGTATCTGTCTAGCGGGCTATACCGGTACGCAAGGTGGGGTGATCGGCGCGCTCGCCGCTGCCGGACTGCGCGCCGGTGACGCGGATGGCGAGCCGCGCTTCGGCATGCTCGCCACCGTGCGGGAGTACGCCCAGGAGCAGCTCCAGGCGAGCGGCGACGCGGACGCCGTCCACGCCGCGCTCGCCG
>JAKDMK010000399.1 GCA_030452365.1 Nitrococcus sp. | reverse complement strand
ATTAGGCCGACCTTGGGTATTGTTTGATTGCAGAACACGGCGATGAACGGCCACTATATTAGTGAGTGCCCTGCGGGCGTAGCAATGAAGACGCCCATGCCGCGTCTGGAGCCCCGTTTGCCGTTCAACAACCGAGCAACCGCCGAGAACGCCTTGCGCCGACTTGCGCTGCTGCTTCTCTGTGTGTGTCTGAGCGCGCGCGCGGATCTGGATCTATCGCTGCCGGACATTGGCGATCCTGCGAACCAGGTGATGACGCCTACGGAGGAGCAGCAGATCGGCCAGCAAATGATGAATGAGGTGCGCCGACAACTCCCGATCGGCAAGGATCCGGAAATCAACGCGTACATCCAGGATCTGGGCTCGCGCATCGCCTCCTACAGCGATGCCCCAGATTACAGTTACCACTTCTTCGTTGTGGATAGCCCGCAGATTAACGCATTTGCCATGCCGGGCGGCTATATCGGCGTCAATACCGGCCTCATCGAAGCCACTCAGAGCGAGAGCCAGCTTGCGGGGGTGCTCGCCCACGAAATCGCCCACGTCACCCAGCGCCACTTGGCGCGGCAACTGCTTCGTCAGCGTGGCAGCGCCTGGCGCATGGCGGCGCTACTACTGGCCGGAATTCTTCTCGGCACACAGAACCCACAAGCCGGTCAGGCCGCCACCATGTCAGCCATGGCCGGCATGATACACCAGCAACTCGCCTATTCCCGCGAGGACGAGAGCGAGGCGGATCGGGTCGGAATGCAAACGTTGGCCAGAGCTCACTTTGACCCCGAGGGAATGCCTGAATTTTTCAGCCAATTGGCGGAAGCGACACGCTACAGTGACGAGCCACCGGTCTTTCTCAGCACCCATCCGCTCACCGAGAACCGAATTGCGGATGCACGGGCGCGTGCTCGTCAGCTCTCCGGTGGCAGGATATTCGAGAGTGAAACGTACGATCTCATGCGCGTCCGCCTGACGGTGATCGATGCCCGAGTCCCGCAGGACATCGTAAACGAGTTCCAAGCCCGGCTCGAAAGCGACACCGACAAGCCATGGGCCGCACGCTATGGACTGGCGCTGGCGCTGCAGCGCACGGGTGACTACGCGCGGGCGCGCACGATTCTGCAGCAGCTGATTCACTCCCATGGCGAGTATGCGCCTTATTATGTTGCCCTAGCCGAGACAGCCCGGGCCGCAAAGCATCCCGACCGAGCCTTGCAGGCCGTGCAAGAGGGGTTGTCATTATTCCCGGATGATTATGCCTTGCGCTTTCTCTATGTGGAGACGCTGCTGGATAAAGGACAAGCAAAGGAAGCACAACGCATCGCCACCGCCGCCGTCGCCGAACGCCCGGAGGATGCCGATCTCTGGCAGCTCGCGGCACGTGCCGCCGACAGCGCCGGCCAGCGGGCCCAAGCTCAATTGGCTATGGGTCATTACTACTACCTGCGTGGTGATATCCCAAGCGCCTTGGGCCAGATCGAGCACGTCCTTACCAGCAGCGAGGCCAATGAATACCAAAAATCCCGTGCCACGGCCTTGCGCGCGCAGTGGAAAGCCGCGCTCGAGCGTCAGTCGGAGGACGCCGAGTAGCGGATCACACACGGCCTATCTTACCTAGTGGATAATCTGCCAAGGAGCCCGGTGAGTGATACAGCAGGAAAGTGGAAATCAGGCGGGGCTGGCATGGGCTCAAAGCTTACAGCGTGCTCTATTGGAGAATGCGGGACCGCAGCAGGCGCTTGCGATCTTAATGTCTGCAGGCTGGTCGGCGCTTGCTGCACTCGCCCGCGGCAGCGACGAAAGTGCGGCCTTAATTCGAGAGCTACATGAATCGATCGAGCGCCTGCGCGAGGAGGTCACACGGCCCGTCGATGTCATAGAATCCCTGCTCGGGTTGGCTCGCCATCTGCTCCTATCAGACCAGTTAGTGCCGCCCTTCCTGGCGAGCCTCCCATCGCAGATGCATCCCAATCTCGGTCCGTTGCAGAAGCAGCAAGCCAATCTGGATGCGCTGCAGCAGGCACTCAGCGATTACCACACAGCGGCTTTGCACTACGCCCATGAGATCGGCGAGCTATTCGAGGCCGTTGTGAGCGAATGTCAACGCGAGCTATCCGCTGCTGTGCAACCTGAGCCGAGCGCGCAGGCTGAAACTGAGCAGCACGATCGCTGTATTCAGGTAGCCGAGCGAACCTATGAGCGCTTCCTGGGATCCGAAGCGTATACGCAAGCAATCGCCGCCTTGATAAATGCCTGGGCTGACCTGCGCCTCGCGCTGCGCCCTATAGTGGACGAGATCCTGCTGCAGATAGGATTACCGAACCGGCACGAAGTGGATGACATTGAGCTGCACCTCGATCGGCTGCAACGCCAGCAGCGCTCGGATACCATACGACTGCAACGCGAGATCACCGCCCTGCGCGATGAGATCGCTACCCTTCGGCGCGATGGGCCTGGTCCGGCGCAGAAGCCACGCTCCAGGCGGGGTAAGCGCTTGTGAGCCGCGGGGCGCCCTCACCGGACGATCTTCTCGAGCGACAAAGCCGGCTCACCAGGGCGCTGCATCGGGCGCGCGAGCTACAGCCGGTAATCGTTGGCAGTACACCCGCGCGCACCTTGCCGCATCAGGGCAGAGCCACGCTCTATCGCTATGGTCCTGAACAGGGTTTGCCACTGCTTATTCTCTACTCACTGGTGAATCGGCCGTACATACTCGACCTGAGTTGCGAACGCTCGGTTATTGGTGCGCTAGTGCGTGGCGGCATTAGCGTCTATTTGCTGGACTGGGGTAATCCCGGCCCAATGGAGCGCTTTCAGCGGCTCGATGACTATATCGAGGACGAGATTGACCGCGCGATGGATACAATCGCGGTGCAAAGCGCCACCGACCGTGCTTCTGTGCTCGGTGTCTGCCAGGGCGGAACGTTAGCCGTGTGCTATGCCGCGCTGCGTGCCGAGCGTGTTCGCAATCTGATCACACTTGCCACACCAGTGGATTTTCAGACCCCGCAAGACACCCTCTATCGGCTCGTCCGCCATGTCGACACAGAGCGCCTGGTGCGGGTGATGGGCAATGTGCCCGCGG
>JAKDMK010000084.1 GCA_030452365.1 Nitrococcus sp. | reverse complement strand
GTGGTCGGTCCCTGGTTTCCCGGCCCAGCTGGCCCCAATCAGGGCCGCGGCCAAGCTCTGTATAGCAGTTTGACCTTCGGCGCCGGGGTAGCCGTCGGCAGCCTTGTCAGCGGCTATCTGTGGTCGGCGCTTGGCGCGGTGCCCACCTGGTATGCCGCAGCGGCGCTCGCCGCCAGCGGTGTCATGCTGGCCTCCCGGAGCCTGCCGCAAGGCCTATTGGCGGTTAGCCTGCCGAGCCGGCGTTCGATATAATAGGTCGTATGCCCCCTGCCTGATTTCACGCACTGCAGTGCCCTACCCGGTTCCACGACTAGAGGCTCGTATGGCCGCCGCAACACTTTATGACAAGCTTTGGGACATCCATGTCGTGCGCGACAACGCCGATGGCACCTCGCTGCTCTACATCGATCGCCATCTGTTGCACGAGGTCACCTCGCCACAAGCGTTCGAGGGAATGCGCCTTGCCGGGCGCAAGCCCTGGCGCACGGCGGCCAATCTGGCGGTGGCCGACCACAACGTGCCTACGCTCAACCGCGCGCAAGGGATTGCCGACCCGGTCTCCCGGCTGCAGGTGGAAACTCTGGATCGCAACTGCGCGCAGTACAAAATCGTCGAGTTTCGCCTCGCCGATGCGCGCCAGGGCATCGTCCATGTCATCGGTCCCGAACAGGGCGCCACGCAGCCGGGAATGACCGTAGTCTGCGGGGATTCCCATACCTCGACTCATGGCGCGCTGGGAGCGCTCGCCTTCGGCATCGGCACCTCCGAGGTCGAGCACGTGCTTATCACCCAAACCCTGATTCAATCGCGCTCCAAGCGCATGTTGGTACGAGTGAACGGACAGGTCGAGGCCGGGGTGAGCGCCAAGGACATTGCGCTCGCTCTGATTGGCCGGATCGGCACCGCCGGGGCTACTGGCTATGCCATCGAATTTGGCGGCGCGGCCGTGCGCGCCCTGTCGATGGAAGCGCGCATGACTTTGTGCAACATGTCGATCGAGGCGGGCGCGCGTTGCGGTCTGGTTGCCGTCGACGAGACCACCATCGACTATATGCGCGGCCGGCCTTTTGCGCCGCGAGGCGCGCTGTGGGACCGTGCCGTTGCCTATTGGCGTACGCTCGCGAGCGACCCGGATGCGGTATTCGATCGCGTCCTTGAGCTCGATGGCGCCGACATCGTGCCGCAGATCACTTGGGGCACGTCACCCGAGATGGTGGCGGCGGGGGATGCCGGGGTACCGGACCCCGCCACCGAGCCCGATCGCACTCGCCGTGCTGGAATGGAGCGGGCGCTTGCCTACATGGGCCTTGAGCCGGGGCTGCCCATGACTTCGATCCGCCCGGATAAGGTTTTCATTGGCTCCTGCACCAACTCGCGCATCGAGGACCTGCGGGCGGCGGCCGCGGTGGTGCAGGGCCAGCGCGTGGCGGACAACATCAAGCTGGCGCTGGTTGTGCCAGGCTCCGGGCTTGTCAAGCGACAGGCCGAGAGCGAAGGGCTGGATCGGATATTCCAGGCCGCTGGCTTTGAGTGGCGCGAGCCCGGTTGCTCTATGTGTCTGGCCATGAACGCGGATCGCCTGCAGCCAGGCGAGCGCTGTGCTGCGACCTCAAACCGCAACTTCGAGGGCCGTCAAGGCCAGGGCGGCCGCACGCATCTGCTCAGCCCGGCTATGGCGGCCGCCGCCGCGATCCGCGGCCACTTCGTCGACGTGAGGAAGCTTTGATATGCAGCCGCTCATACGGATCAAAGGCATTGTGGCGCCCATGGATCGCGCCAATGTCGACACGGACGCCATCATTCCAAAGCAGTTTCTGAAGTCGATCAAGCGTACCGGCTTTGGTCCCAACCTGTTCGACGAGTGGCGTTATCTGGATCACGGCGAGCCGGGTCAGGATTGCGCGCGCCGGCCGAAGAACCCGGATTTCGTGCTCAATGAGCCGCGTTATCAGGACGCGAGCATACTGCTTGCCCGGCGTAACTTCGGTTGCGGCTCCTCGCGCGAGCACGCTCCGTGGGCGCTTAAGGACTATGGTTTCCGAGTTCTGATCGCGCCGAGCTTCGCCGAAATCTTCTATAACAACTGCGCCAAGAACGGAATGTTGCCGGTGGTGCTGGATGAGGAGTCGGTCGAGCAGTTGTTTCGGGAGGTGGCCGCCAGCGCCGGTTACATGCTGGAAGTGGATCTGCCGAGCCAATCGGTGATTACGCCCTCGGCACAGCGATTCGGTTTCGAGATCGACGCCTTCCGCAAGCAGGCCTTGCTCGACGGGCTCGACGAGATCGGTCTGACGCTTCAGTACGCCGATGAGATCCGGGCCTATGAGGAGCGCCGCCGGCGCGATGCGCCCTGGCTGTACCAGAGCCCAGATGCATGAGCGCCAAGATTGCAATTCTTCCGGGCGACGGGGTGGGTCCCGAGATCGTCGCCGAAGCCGTCAAGGTCATCGGCTGTCTGCGCGAGGACTATGGTCTCAACGTGGAGCTGGAAGAGGCGCAAATCGGCGGTGTCGCGGTGGATGCCACAGGTGAGCCGTTGCCGGAGGCGACCTTGCGGCTGGCACGGCAGGCCGACGCGATTCTATTGGGCGCGGTCGGCGGGCCAAAATGGGACACCATCGAGCGGCCGCGCCGGCCGGAGCAGGGCTTGCTTGCCATCCGCGCCGCGCTCGGTCTGTTCGGCAATTTGCGCCCCGCCATTCTTTATGCCGAGCTGGCTGGGGCCTCGGCGCTGCGCCCCGAGATTGTCGCGGATCTCGACATTCTGATCGTGCGCGAGCTAACCGGGGGCATATACTTCGGTGAACCCCGCGGGGTGCGCACGCTTGAGACGGGTGAGCGCGAAGCTTACAACACCCTGGTCTACCGGGAATCGGAGATCGCGCGCATCGCGCGGC
Source organism: Nitrococcus sp. (assembly GCA_030452365.1). Taxonomy (GTDB): domain Bacteria; phylum Pseudomonadota; class Gammaproteobacteria; order Nitrococcales; family Nitrococcaceae; genus Nitrococcus. Next base: position 5,504 of record JAKDMK010000084.1, on the reverse strand, counting down.
TGGCGTTTGCTCTCGCCGCTAAGCGTGGCGCTCGGCTATGCTCGGTGGACAAAGCCAACGTCCTGGAGTCGAGCGGGCTCTGGCGCGAGGTCGTCACGCGGCTCGCATCGGAATATCCCCAGGTCGAGATCTCGCACCTCTATGTTGACAATGCGGCGATGCAGTTGGTGCGTGCGCCCAAGCAGTTCGACGTCATCGTCACCGGTAATCTGTTCGGGGACATCCTTTCGGACTGCGCCGCCATGTTGACCGGCTCCATTGGAATGCTGCCATCGGCTTCGCTGGACGAGCGAGCCAAGGGTCTATACGAGCCGGTCCACGGCTCTGCGCCGGACATCGCCGGACGGGGAGTGGCCAATCCGCTTGCCACCATCCTCTCGTTGGCGATGATGCTTCGCTACAGCCTCAACCAGCCGCAGCTCGCCGAGCGGGTCGAAAGCGCGGTCGGCCGTGTACTCGCCGAGGGCTACCGCACCGCGGATATTTACACCACGGGGACGCGTCGGGTGGGGACCCGGGAGATGGGCGATGCCGTGACTGGCGCATTGCGCACGGGCGCTTCGTGCTGACGAGGGCAGAAATATTGCCAGCCGGGCTTCAGCATGGCCAGACAAACAATGGCAGTGCAGGGGTAACTGCGCACCCCTCGTCATCCTGCGCGCAGCGAAGCGGCGTCGCAGGATCCAGCGACCAGATTCTGCGACTCCGCCTGACGGCTCCGCGCAGTATGACAGTATGGAAAGGCGCATCCTGCGCGGAAGGGGCGTGAGTAGTTACATGCAAGGATTAGTCAACCCGCACTGCAGCATCTGAATAGCAAAGCAACAAGGTAACCGTTAATGAAGCATGTTGGATTCGTCGGCTGGCGCGGCATGGTGGGCTCGGTGCTCATGCAGCGCATGCGCGAGGAGAACGACTTCGCTGGCATTGCGCCGGTTTTTTTCTCCACTTCCCAAGCCGGCAAGCCGGCGCCGGATGTGGGTCGCGACGTACCCGCGGTCAAAGACGCCCATGATCTGACCGCGCTGCAGGCGATGGATGTCATCATCACGTGTCAGGGCGGCGCCTACACCGAGGCGGTATATCGCGAGCTGCGCGCGGCGTCCTGGAAAGGCTACTGGATCGATGCCGCCTCCACGCTGCGTATGCTGGAAGAGAGCGTCATCATCCTGGACCCGGTCAATCGGGCTGTCATTGACCGTGCCCGCACCGCTGGGGTCAAAACTTTCGTCGGCGGCAATTGCACGGTAAGTCTCATGTTGATGGCGATTGGCGGTCTGCTGCGCCACGACCTGGTGGAGTGGATCAGCCCAATGACCTACCAGGCGGCCTCCGGCGCGGGCGCCCAGCATATGCGTGAGCTGGTCCAGCAGATGGGCTTTTTGCACGGCGCCGCCAGCCGATGGCTCGATGATCCGGCGAGCGCGATACTGGAAATCGACCGAGCGGTATCTGAAGCGCTGTGCGGCGGCGATTATCCGTGTGCGCAATTTGGTGTTCCGCTCACCGGTAGCCTGATCCCGTGGATTGATAGCGCGATGGATTGCGGCCAAAGCCGCGAGGAATGGAAGGCCGGTGCCGAGACCAATAAAATTCTCGGTCGTGAGGAGAACCCCATTCTTATCGACGGCCTGTGCGTTCGCGTTGGCGCGATGCGCTCTCATTGCCAAGCACTGACGATCAAGCTGCGCCAAGACGTGCCCATCGATGAGATTGAAGGCATCTTGGCTCAGGCCAACGACTGGGTGCGAGTGGTACCGAACGAGCCGGAGGCATCGAAGCGCGAGCTTACCCCAGTGGCTGTGACCGGAACGCTCACCGTACCGGTGGGCAGGCTGCGTAAGCTTGCCATGGGGCCGCAATACTTAGCGGCCTTTACCGCTGGCGATCAGCTCCTCTGGGGTGCGGCGGAACCGTTGCGGCGCATGCTGCGGATTCTGCTCGAGGATTAGGGACTGTTGACATCCGCCCACACAGACGGCGTTGGTCGTGGGCAGTGAGCGTTGCAGAGAACCTCTTCAAGCCTTAGTCGGTTGCCGAAGCTGCGAACCAGGTCGAAGTTTTCGCGTGGTGAATGCGGCATAAAAGCAGCTGAACCTCCAGTTGGTGGCCGTTTACCCACTGGCAGCGGAGCCATCCCCCGCCATGAACGCCCTAGTGGATTTCCAGCTGATAGGGTTCGACGCTTTGTGAAATGGGGTGCGGCTTGGTTGCCGCAGAGGGTAACTGGTAGAGCGGTGGGCTTGCCGTACGCAAGGTCTGAGCTCGAGCGGCGAGGTCAACCAGCCTCCGCCGCGTGCTGGCCTGCCTGGGAGGCGCATAGAATCGGCGCCAATTGCCCAACGGACCGCTGGCACCATAACGACGGGAATTAGGGGAACTTTGCATGGCACGCAAGCTGGCATCTGCTTTGGTGGTTGCTTTGATGGGGACTCCGCCATCGATTACGGCGCTGGGTCTCGGCGAAATCGACTCGGATTCCGCCCTCAATGAACCGCTGTCGGCTCGAATCCCACTGCTATCGTTAGAGCGCAGCGACACCGCCTCGATTCGGGTTTCCCTGGCCTCGCCGGCCGCCTTCGAACGTGCCGGCCTGGATCGTCCCTTCTATCTTTCGCGGCTAAAGTTCGAAGTCAAACAAGCGGATGGGCAGCACTATATCCTCATCTCCAGCGAAAAGCCCATCAAGGAACCCTTCCTCGACTTTCTGCTCGACGTGCGTTGGCCGCAAGGCGATTTCCAGCGCGAGTATACGGTGCTGCTGAGTCCATCGCACTATGCGCTAAGCAACTCATCAGGCCCAATGTACAGCGATCAGGCTAGCGTCAGCCAGAGTTCGCCACGCAGCGAGGGGAACACACCGTCCCACGCATCGATGCCGGTGAGCGTGGCGGCCGAAGGCGGAGTTGGTGAGCTAGGTCCAAGCGGGGTGAACCGCTATGGACCCGTGCAGGCCAATCAGACGCTCTGGAGCATTGCCGGGGAGGTTCGCCCGAATGGGAATGTCACCGTCTATCAGACGTTGCAAGCGATCCTGTTAGCCAACCCCGGGGCATTCATCGACGGCAACATTAACGTCATGATTGAGGGATCGGTGCTGCGCGTGCCCTCGCGTGAAGAGATTGCTCGCCTCGATGCCGACGTGGCGGCGCTGCGAATGCAGGAGCAGCTCGTGCTCTGGCAGAGGACGCACTCGATCGCTGGATCTGAAACTTCGCTAGCACAAGCGAGCAGCGAGACTACGGTAATCCCGCCGGGCAACGCTGCTGAGACGGACGCCACATCGGCAGTCTCACCAGCGAAGGGCCGTCTGCATGTGGTGGCCGCGCCAGCAGGCGGCGAAGCGCAAGCAACGCCATCGCTTGTCGACGATGCCTTGATACCGACCGAGCAGAACATCCTGCGGTTGCAGCAGGAGCTTGCGCTGGTGGAAGAGCAAAACGCCGGTTTGGAATCCGCCAATACACGCTTGCAACAGCAGGCGAGCTTGCTGAAAGAGAAAGTGGCCGACCTAAAAGGCGAGGTCAATCTCCAGCTTGATGGCGGCGTCCCTTTGCCGGTTGTTGAGGCGAATGCGGCTCGGGCGGGCGGATCGAGCACGGCGCAACAGCAAGGACTCGCCGTCAACCCGCAAAATGAAGCCACGTTGGCAAGCTCCTCTGCGAGGTCGCCAGCAAATGATTCGCAGACAACCGAGAGCGGGCAGATCAGACAACCTGATCTGATGAAACAGGCGGCCACCGCCGAAGCGCTGCAATCGGAGCCGACTCAGGCACACGCGGCCGCTGCTGATGCGCAGTCGGATCCCGCCGCGCAGCCGCCAGCCACCCCTTCACTGCAAGAGCGAATTTTGACCTATCTGCCACAGAGTGCGAAGGGGGTTGTGCTGCTCGCATCGGGCCTACTACTAACGCTTTCGCTGTTGTGGGCGGTTTGGCGCCGTCGTGGCTCCCCTGCAGTGCGGCGCGAACCTCAGCGAGGGGCGTTTGCCCGGGGTATAGAGCAGGCGCTTGCGCTTGTGAAGCCGGGTAGCGCCGCATCGAACGTTGGCCACTCCGATCGGCATCCGCAGACAGAAACTCTGTCTGAGCGCACAACGCTGGATGAGGCCGAGGCGTACGTTACCCAGGGCCAGTACGATCAGGCGCAGGAGCTTCTCGATCGCGCCTTGGGCGAGCAACCCGATAACCTGGAACTGCGGCTGAAGCTACTCGAGGTTCTGGTAGCGCAAGGCGACCGCAATGGGTTTGAGGCCGAGGCGCAGGTTCTGCATACGCAGCTTGCAGACCATTCTGATCCACACTGGCAACGGGCCATCGAGTTGGGACGCCAGATTGCCCCCGACCATCCGTTGTTCAGCGACGCGCTAACCCCTGATAGCACGGCGACGCAGTCGCTGCAAAGCGTGGGCACCACCACGGTACCTGCAGCCGAGCCGAGATACACACCACCGCCGCAGGCCATGGAAGCCGAATTTGACCTCGGGACAGGGACGCTGAATCTGGATCTACCCGGTAAGCGCGGTAAGGAAGCGCTACAACCGCCGGATGGGCGTGAGGAGAGCACGGTGCTCGAGTTCAATCTGGGCGAGATTGAGGAGTTCGCTTCACAGCAGGCGGAGGTCGGTGCGGCAACGTCCTCCACCCGTGACTCGTGGGATGACGAGGATGATAAGCTCGGCACGCTGGATTTCTCTGTGCCCGACGATTCGGCTGCACCGGCAGAGCACGTGAAGGGCGATGGCAGCGACGGCAATCAGGGCGATACGCTGCAGTTCGACGAATACTCCTTGCATAGTGGGCCCGACACCGATCAGACGACCGCCGATGAAGTAGACGATTTGATGGGCCTCGACGAGGTAGGCACCAAACTCGATCTGGCGCGCGCTTACTTGGATATGGGGGATACCGATGGGGCGCGGAACCTTCTCGAGGAAGTCGTTGCAGAAGGCAATCCGGCACAGCAAGGTGAGGCGCAGGAGTTGCTGCAGAAGGTCGGGTGATTACTTGCAGCGATCAGAAAATCCGTATCCTGGCCAACTCGCACTGGACAGCCGTGATTCGGCTCGGTAGGTTGGAGTGAGCTTGCGAACCCCAACGATTGCGCCAACGCGGCTACCGGAGGTGTTGGTGTTTCTCCCTCACCCCAATCTACGCCTGAGTCTTGCCTACAACGGCGCTGACATCAGTTGCCGTAGGGCGCATTAGGCCGAACAGGCCGTAATGCGCCGAATGTTCTCCGCAAGCCTTCACTCCCACCATTTGCGCGCTGGGCTGCTGTCGATTGGTATCGCGGGATTCTAAAGGAAGCGTAGGCTTTCAAAGCTGCGCGACTTGCCGAAAGTGGAGAAGCACCCGGCGCAATGCGCTTCGCTATTGCGCCCTACGCGGGCTGCGCTGGCGGGACGCGCCGTGAATACCTCCGTTTAGGCTCGACGGCAGCATCCTTGCCGCCGACGGTCCCGCCAGAGCATACCGCCCCGAGCTGACAATGCTTCTGCAAAG
>JAKDMK010000398.1 GCA_030452365.1 Nitrococcus sp. | reverse complement strand
GCGTGGCGAGTATGCCGGCGCTGTCCAGCCGCTGCGCGATGAAAGCGAGCAACCGGTGTATGCGCTGCGCGTTCGCGCCCATCTGCACCCGCGCCGCTTCGGTCGCCGCCGGAAACAGCAGATCGAGATTGCGCGCCAGCGCGTCTTCGAGAAACGCCCGGGCGGCGGCCGGGGACACCGTCTCGTGCACAGACTCACCCTGGGCGATCGCCAGCATGCGCAGCTCGCTGAGGCTCTCGACCGGCGGATTCATCCCCTCGCCCAGCAGTGCCGCACGCACGAGTTGGGGCTGCAGGTGGGCGGGATCGTCCCAGACGCCGCCGGCGAACACACCTGCTGCGTCGAACTGCGGCGCATATCGGTACAGCATAGCCGCGCCGCCCGGCTCGCCGAGCAGCTTCATCGTTGTCGAAAACAGCCGCGTCTGATGTATGCCCTTGCCGAAAGCGCGCGAATCCCGCAGTCTGGCCAAAACATGCGCGAAATCGTCGGCCAACTGCGCTAGCCGCTCGGATGCGCGCGGCGCGTCTGCGGCACCGGTCGGCTTGTGGCTTGTTTCCTCGCTGGAAATGGCGCGCTCCGCTGTTGGGTCAGAACCACGATTTTGACTCTAACACGCTGCCCGCGCCGCGTCGTGGGGCCATACGGGGATCGCTCCAGGCTTATCTCACCTTGGAATCACCCCCCCGTTCAGGCTCATGTGCCATTGGGCAAGGCTGGATGTTCCAGTGGGTGACGTTGTACATTAGCTTTGCGAAGAACTACCCCTCTCTGCCAGCTCCCGCCCACGCGGATAGCTACCACGCACATGAACCTTCAAAACGACTCCGAAACACTGACCGATCTGACCGCAGGATTCGATGCCGCGCTGGAACGTCTGGCGCAGGCCCGGACAACGGATGCCAAGGCACCGAATAGTGAAGTACTCGAATATGCCGCCGCGCTGCTGGCGCGCGACGGCGGGCCGCAGGCGCTCCATGCGCGCGTACCGCAAATCGAATCCGCTGGCGTTTTTGCCGGCACCGACTGGAGCCGCCCGCGCATCCTGCGGCCGGCGCTGGCCGTGCGGTCGCTACGCCAGGGCGACCTCACGCAGACAGCGATCGAGGCGCTGAGCGAGCTGCGGCTGCTGGGAGTCGCAACCGGGGACTACTTCCACCCCGGCATTGCCTCGGAACAGGCCCGCCACTTCCTCATCCAGGTCATGGCCCTGAACCTGGATCTGCTTTCCGGCACGCTCAACGAGGCCGACCGCGAACGCCCGCATGGGCTGGGTGCGGCAGTACAGGCGCTCTACCAGTACCTGCTCGCCCACATGGGCTACGAGAGCGTTCTCGACAGCCTAGTCGCCGAGGTGTGGCGCGTGCTCGGCCAGCGCCCGATCCAGGTGGACGACGCGCGCCAGATGGTCATCCAGATCGCCACCTGTCTCTATGATCCCGACATCGAGGCCGCCACGGACAACGACGATGCCGCGCGCCTGGTCAGGTCGCTGTTCGCCCCGGCGCCCGGCTGCGCGGAGGATCCCGGCCTCGAAGCCTATGCCCAACGCCTGCTCGAAATGAACGCGGAAGCCCTCACGGCCGAGGCAACCAGCTTTGCCAAGGCCATGCACGATACCGGCCTGGTCTCCGTCTATCAAGCCGCTTTCATCCGGCATCTGCGGACCCTCAAGGACGACTTCGGCGACGCGCTGATTCCCACCGCACTAGGACTGAGCAGTACCGGCCACGATGCTCTGCTCTGCTATCAGGCGCTTGTCCATTCGCTGATCGACGAAGCCGTCTTTGCCGAGACCAGCCAGGCCGTCTACGGGCTGGCGCAGTTGCTCGAGCGCGGCGTGCTTTTTTCGCCGCCGGTGGCCGCCGGCCTGTGGCGGCAAATCCGGCTGAAACTGTCGGCCGAAACGTCGGAGAATCTGCGCATCGCGTTTGGCGACGCGCAGCCGCCGCGCGTATTCTTGCTGGCGGGCGTGCTCGGTCTGCTCGGCCAGCCGCTGGGCGTTGGCCAGGGCAACAACCCGACCTGCCAGTCGGTGATCGGTCTCTCCATGTGGGCCGACAACGATCCGGATTATCTGTTGCAGCTCGTAGCCTGGGCGGCCCGAGACGATGAGGTGCTTACCCGGTTCGAGGGCGAACGGGTGAGCTCCAGAGGGCTGGAGGCGGGCCTGGCGAAAGAGCGGCCGCTCGATGTAGACGCCGTATCCCTGGTGCTGGTGCCGCATCTCGACCGTATCTATGCAGAAATGTGGCGCTTGTGCGGCGAGCGTGACGATGACCAACACCGCTGGATCAATCCCGAATTCTATGGCTGGTGGGTCGGCCAGGGTTTTCGTGTGGTGGCCGACATACACACCGAGAAGCTCGACGACTACGAGGGCTTCATTCGCCAGTTCTATGCCTGCTATCACCCCTATTACAACGGCAACATGCTGGTCATTCATCCGCAACCCGCGGGTATCGCAGTCACCGACAGCGCGGCGCGTTATGTGGGCCGGCACGCGATCACGCTGCGTCGGGTCGCCTTGGACCCCAACGACGAGATGCGGGTGTACTTCTTCAACCCCAACAACGACAGCGGCCAAGACTGGGGCCAGGGCGTCGTCACCGCGACCCAGGGCAACGGCGAAATCCACGGTGAGGCTTCCCTGCCCATCGCGCAATTTGCCTCGCGGCTCTATGTCTTCCACTACGACCCGCTCGAACGCGGCAATCCGGAATGCGTGCCCGCCGACGAAGTCGCGCGCATCATCGAGCTCGGCAAGACCAGCTGGGCCAAGGAGTTTTGAGCCGGTTGCAACGCGACCCGGGATCGGCGCGTTTCCCTCTTGTTCTGAACACGCCCGACGCTCTCCTCAAGGGCGTTGCGTAGTTTGATGCGCGCCGCGTAACGCTCAGACCATGCATTCACAGGAGTCAATATGAAAATCATTCGAACCGAGAATCTGCGCGGCACCGATCGTGAAGTGATCAGCCCCGCCGGCTGGACCAGCGTTCGCTGGCTGTTGGCGAAAGACGGCATGGGTTTTTCCTTCCATGAAACTACCTTCCCGCCGGGCCTCGAATTCGACATGTGGTACA
>JAKDMK010000397.1 GCA_030452365.1 Nitrococcus sp. | reverse complement strand
TACCAGCGGGAAAGTTGAACCGAATACCGATTGCGATATCGTTGTCTTCCCACCTATAGACCAGGTCATCGCTTCCTATCGGATCCACGTCTTCATACTGCATCTCAAGCTGAATTCTATCCCATCCAAAACGCAGGAACAGTAACGGCTCAAAAAAGGGTAACTTCTCATTAACCCTGGACGACGAGCTAGTCAGGTACTGAGATTCCTCGCACACAGGATACGCCGGAAGTCCCGCCGCAGGGGGTAGAGCCAGACGGATTTCCTGGGCAAGGCGGCCCGGTGGTGGACATCCAGTTTGCCTCTGCCCTGGGTCTGGCCGACCCGCTGCCAGTTCGCTGCCTGGTAGGCGGTGCCCAAAAAGCGTGGCAACTCGACGAAGGTTTCCAGCAGCACGGGCTGGTAGGCGTAGCGCTGCTGCCAGTCATTGGGCAGGCGCTTGGCGGCACGGGCCAGGATGGCGGATGCCAGATTGGGACAATGCACCCAAGGCAGGATCAAAAAACGGGCGTTGTTGACGATCCGGTGCAAGCGCTGTTCGCGTTGCTTGGGCTGCCATCCGATGGAATCATCGCGGGGCCGGCACTTCCACGCGGCCGCGCCGAAACCAAGCAGAGCCACGATCACCCCGGCCGCGCGCACGAAGTAGCGCTGCTGATCGCCGGGCAAGGGTTGGTAACCGAGATAGTGGTAGCGATCCAGGTACTCGTTGTACAGAAGCGAGGCGGATGGCCCCTGGATCGGTTCGAGCAAGAGCGGGCCGATCTCGCGCGGCGAGGCGGCGTGCAGCGGGACAGCGGGCTCGGCTTGTGCGGACCGACGAACGACCCTCTTTCCATTGCCATTGCGTGTGCGCGGCGGCGGCAGCGTGATGACCCCGTGCTCGTGCATGCGCAACATCGCCACCCGGCAACTCATGTCCTTGCGTTGCCCATTGGGACGGCGCCAACCCAGCAACTCGCACGCCTGCCACGACAGCGCGTAGCGCGTGGCGTTGGGATGATCTTCGATGAGCCTGCGGATCGTGGTGATTTCGGCATCCGAGAAATGCCGGCCACAATAGCGCACGGCGTTACGGCCCGCGTGCCGGCTGCGCGCGGCCACGCGCGCCGAAGATCATGTCGGGCAACCACGGGGTGGATTCGGTGGCCTTGAGCCGATCCAGCAGATACTGCCAAAACGAAATACCCTGCTTGCGGCAGGTCTTCTTGAGACTGGCGAAGGTGTCGCGGCAACGCCGCCCGGCTTGGCTTCGGGTCGAGCCACTGATCTTGCGCTTTTTGACGTACTCACGGATGTCGCGTTCCGCCAGGTTGTTGTTCAGCGCGATCTGCGGGTAATCCAGCACCCGCAGCAACTCGGCGCCGTTGCGATGCAAACGCACCAGCGCTTCATTGAGCTTCGCAAAGCAGGTCTTGGTGGTGCATAGCGTTTGAAAGCGGGCCTCGATGGCGGCACGTGCGGCAGCGCTGGGTGTCTTTCGATAGTCTTTCAATGCTTGGTAGATCGCCCAGATTTCATCCCGCACCCAGGCCAGCGCGGCACGCTGTGCCGGGCTGAATCCGACCAGCTTGTGGATACCACGCTCGGCATGGATCCAGCACAATGCGTGGATCAGGACATTGAACTGGCCGGCATCATCGCTGATGATCACCAGATCGGGATTGATCGGTGTGGTGAGTACCGCACCCAGCAACGCACCCTCGGTGGCGATGCGCACATGGCGTTCGTTGGTGATCACAAGACCTTCGAGCGTACCCTGCCACGCGGCGTCCCCTACCATCGTCGATGATTCGAGGGTCGCGAGTTTCTCCAACAGCGCCTGGGGAAGCTGCTGATGCGCCATATAGGCCAGCGCCTGGTCGTTGAGTACGTAGCGTGGATCCCCCGCACGCAGCAGAGCAAGAAAGTTGATGCGGCTCTTGGAGTCGGTGCTCGCAAAGAAGGCGAAGAAGTCGTTGCCGATGTGGGTGCAATAGCCGTTGCGGCCGCGATGGCGGGCGCCGGTGTCATCCACATGGATGAAATCACTGCCGGCCAGTCCGGCGCGCAGCAACTCGTCTTTTTCGGCGTGAAAGGCGTCGTGCCCCTCGGTGATCAGCCGACTGAGCTGGCCCGCGGAGATTTCGATGCCCCATTCACCAAGCTGTTCGAGCAACAACGGCTGGGTCACATGGGCATGGTGGTATTGGTAGACGACGAACGCCCGCAAGGTCGGCCCAAAGTGGCCGCCATCCAGCGACGCGGGCAGTTGCCCGCGCAGCGTCTCGCCCGCCGGCGTGACCCAACGCTCCACCCGGTAGCGGATGTTGTGTGAACCAATCACCAAGTCCTGGACAACAAAGTCGTCGTAGCCCTTGAACCGGCTGTTGACAGGCACCTCCACCTGCGGCGGAATCACAACGTCTTCGTGGATTTGCATGTGCCGGGTCTTGCTGCGCTTGTTCTTGCCCCGGCCTTGGCCCTTGCGTTGGTCCTCGCCTGGCTTGCCACCCTCCAGCTTCGAGGGCTTGATCCTGGGCCTGGGATTGCCTCCCTTCAAACGGGCGATCTCATCGCGCAGCGCTTGGTTCTCCTCGCGCAACGCATGAATCTGCGCTTGCTGCTCATGAATGATTTCCAGCAGAAGCCGTACCGTCGGATTCACCTGCTCCGGCGGAAAGTCGCTGAGCTGAGGAAGTTGGTGTCGCGTGCCAGTGTCCATGGCTCGCAGTAGAGCACATTGGGCGGCGCGTGTCCAGCCCCCACGTGCCGTTCGGCGCTCGCGCGCCCGGGGTTAATGAGAAGTTACCCGTCATCGCCATCTAGTCCAAAAAAACGTTTGAGTTTCATCTTTCGCCTTCCGATCCCATGCGCTTCGTACCAATGAACTTCAGCGACACGCATTGTCGCCATCGACAAGCCGAATGTCAGCGACACCTTTTAGTTTGCGCCATCGGCCGGGGCCAAATTGCTTGCGGATTCGCATGATGTCCCGGATGCTGCCACCGACTGCAATTGTCTCTATGTCGCGAATCCGACCTTTGATTTCGAAGTACACTGCCGCGTCCAGTTACGGCCAACTACTCATCGGCCCAATCGCATGCCTGGGCG
>JAKDMK010000083.1 GCA_030452365.1 Nitrococcus sp. | reverse complement strand
ATATTTTCTTTAGCCATCAGGAGCTCTTCGATATCTATTCGATCTGTGGTCGTGCCTGGCCGATAAGCCCGATAGTCGACCAGCAAATTGGCGGGTTGGTTACCTGGATCCCGGCTTCGATGATGAGCGTGGTGGGGGCGGTGATTCTGCTCAGCTTCATGTTCCGCGAGCATCGGGTTCAGGAGAGTCAGGCCCGTGTAGCTACCACCGCGCCGGCGGCCGTGTCGTCCGCGGGCAATCCCATCTCGACCAACACTTTATTCGATCACTAATCCATGACTCCTGGATGTCGTCGCATATTGATCAGCATTGGACTTGGCCTGCTGCTTAGCGCTTGCAGTGATGGGGTCCATTGGCAAACCAAAGGGATTGCCGGGCTGACGAAGCCGTTGCATTTCACCCTGACGGCGGACGGCGGTCATCAGGTTAGCGCTCAGGACTACCTTGGCCATATCGCGTTGGTTTACTTCGGCTATACTCATTGCCCGGATGTCTGTCCAACCACCTTGGCGAAGCTGAAGGCCGCTATCGATCGGCTGCCGGAATCGATGGCAAAGGATGTTCGGGTGCTGTTCGTCAGCGTGGATCCAAAGCGCGACGGGCTTGAACGGTTGCGTTCATATACGGCGGCGTTCGGTCCGCAGTTCGTGGGCCTGCGGGGCAACCATGAACAGTTGACCAAGATCACCAAACGCTACCGCATCGGCTATGGTTACGATGAGCCCGATGCGAGCGGCGATTACGAGGTTTCCCACAGCAGCGCGGTCTTCGTCTTCGACCAGACCGGCGATGCACGCTTTCTGATCCGCACCGCCGATCAAGTGCATTCCATCGCGGCGGACCTCAAGCAGCTGGCGAGACAGGCGTAGCCTTTACATAGTTATACAAGGCCGACGCAGCTCGGTAGGTTGGGTGAGCTTGCGAACCCCAACGTGTGCCCGGACATTCGCCCCAACACGGCTACCGCAGGTGTTGGGGTTCCTTTGTCACTCCAACCTACGCGGTGTATCGTTCGCGGCTTTGGCCTCAGTTGAATAGGTCGTTATCCGTAACAGCCCCGATGCTTGCCGAGGATACCAGCCGCGCGTACTTTGCCAGCACGCCGCGGCGATAACGGGGCTGGGGCGGGCGCCATGCACTTCGCCGCTCGGCAATCTCAATGTCTGCAATATTGAGCGTCAGCAAATTGTGGTCGGAATCGATGGTGATCTCATCGCCGTCCTGGACCAGGGCAATCGTACCGCCAACCGCGGCCTCCGGGGCAACGTGGCCCACGACCATGCCGTAGGTACCGCCGGAGAAGCGCCCGTCGGTGATGAGACCCACGGTATCGCCGAGCCCTTTGCCGATAATTGCCGATGTCGGCGCCAGCATCTCGCGCATACCGGGGCCACCCTTTGGCCCTTCATAGCGAATGACGATGACATCGCCGGCCACGATTTGATCTGCCAGAATGGCCTCCAGCGCTTGTTCTTCCGAGTCGAATACCCGCGCTGGTCCCGTGATTCGGCGCTGCTTAATGCCGGTTACCTTGGCTACGGCGCCTTCCTCTGCGAGGTTGCCGCGCAGGATGGCCAGGTGTCCCTGCGGATAGAGCGGCTGACTGAAAGGTCGAATGATTTCCTGGCCAGTTGGCGGTTCGGTGGGTAAATCGGCCAGCAGCTCGGCAATGGATTGCCCGGAAATTGTGCGGCAGGCGCCGTGCAGCAAACCGTTGGCCAGAAGAATCTTCATGACCTGCGGGGTACCGCCGACCTCATGAAACTGGCTGGTCACGAAACGCCCGGAGGGTTTGAGCTCGCACAGCACGGGCACGCGCTGGCGGATCGCCTCCACATCATCGATGCTGAAATCGACCTCCGCGGCATTGGCGATCGCCAGCAGATGCAGCACGGCGTTGGTCGAGCCGCCGAGGGCCATAACCACGGCGAAGGCGTTCTCGAAGGCTTGCCGGGTCATGATGTCGCGCGGCAAGCGCTGCTCGCGGATCGCATCCACCAGAACTTGGGCTGAGCGCCAAGCGCTCTGAGCTTTCTCCGGATCCTCCGCGCATTGAGTAGACGAGCCCATTAAGCTCATGCCCAAGGCCTCGAAAGCGCTGGACATCGTGTTTGCCGTATACATGCCGCCGCAGGCGCCGGCGCCGGGGCAGGCATTGCGCTCCACGCCCTGAAGATCCTCGACCGAGAGTTTGCCGGCCGCGTATTGGCCGACCGCCTCGAAGGCGCTGACGATAGTCAGCGCCTGATCCTTATAGCGCCCTGGCTTGATAGTGCCGCCGTAGACGAAGATCGCCGGAATGTTCATGCGTGCTATGGCGATCATGGCGCCGGGCATGTTTTTATCACAGCCGCCGGTGGCGAGCATGCCATCCAGGCATTGGCCATTGCCTACCGTTTCGATTGCATCGGCTATGACCTCGCGCGAGACCAGAGAGTATTTCATGCCCTCGGTGCCCATGGAGATCCCATCGGAGATCGTGATTGTGCCGAAGCTGACGGGCATGGCACCGGCCTCACGCAACGCCTGTTCGGCCTGGGCCGCCAATGCCCCGATACCCACGTTGCAGGGTGTGATGGTGCTGTGGGCATTACCTACGCCGACGATGGGCTTGTCGAAGTCGGCATCGTTAAATCCAACGGCGCGAAGCATGGCCCGATTGGGGGTGCGAGCCACGCCTTGGGTGATTACGCGGCTACGGCGATTATCGGCCATTACTTCTCCTCGGTGGCTGCATGCGGTAGACGATCAGTCGGGCAGAGCGAGGTATTATAGCAGGCAGCGGTAGCACGATGCGGTCGAGATCGCCCGTAGAGGTAGGCCGGCCAACTGCGAAAACCATGATACATGGAGCACATTTTTGATTAGCGCAAGGTTCGATCCGATCGCAAGCAGAGCCAGTTTCGCGTTCGATCGAATGAATCGAACGGCCCCAGAAACTCTGGCGGCTTCTAGGTAATACTACCTAACCTACCATATTGATTATGAAATCCCAGGGTTTCCACAGAATCTGTGGATAACTTTGTGGACGAACTGGGGGAACAGCGGCCGAAGCGGCACTCTGAAAGGCTCCCCGTTAGTTCGATCAACTTTTCATCAATTGCCAAATGTTCATTTGAAATAAAACGTTGTACAGAGTTTTAGCACTCGATCAAGCCATCTCGCAGGGGTGATCAAAGTCGCTGACTGGTTTGTGAATAACTCGTCATTATCAACATTGACAGATCCAATCAATGCATCAGCGCCGCGACGTGCCGAGCAACGCTTCTGGCCAGCGCCCGCAGGTTATAGCCGCCCTCAAGCGTGGAGACGATTCGACCGCGGCAGTATGCCTCGGCGAGCGCCGCCAGCTCTTCAGTTGCCCACTGATAATCCGCATCGGTCAATTTGAGCTCGGCAAGGGGATCGGACTCGTGCGCGTCGAAGCCCGCCGAAACCAGGATCAGGTCAGGATGAAAGTCGGCTATAGCGGGTATGATCTCGCTTTGAAAGTGCAGGCGAAATGTCTCGGATCCCGTGCCGGGCGGCAACGGAATGTTATATAGCGCGCCGGGGCGGTTCTCCTCGCGCCGCCCGGTATTCGGAAACAGCGGCTGCTGATGAGTCGAGGCATAGAGAAAACCCTCTCGGCCGGCCAGCATGGCCTGGGTTCCATTGCCATGGTGGACATCGAAATCCACGATGGCTATGTTGCGCGCCGCATGCGCGCAGCGGGCATGCAGTGCGCCCACCGCCACGTTGTTGAATAAGCAAAATCCCATCGCTCGCGCGGGCTCGGCGTGGTGGCCGGGCGGGCGCACCGCGCAGAAAGCACGTGTGGCTTGCCCACTCATTACCGCGTCCACGGCTTGCCTGACGGCTCCGGCCGCCCGTAACGCGGCCTCACCGGAGCCGGGGCTAATCATGGTATCCGGATCGAGTGAACGCCACCCCGAGCTTGGAATCATGCTCAAGATCTGTTCGATATAGCGCTGTTGATGGACCCGCGCGATCTCCTCCTGCGTAGCGGCTTCTGCCTCGCGTCGCACGAGACCCGCAAAGGCGGGGGTGTCGAGTGCCGTGAGAATCGCTCGCAGCCGATCGGGACACTCGGGGTGGCCGTAACCGGTGTCGTGCTGTAAGTAGGCGCGGTGTGTGATAAGCCAAGTGGCCATTGCGTTTTGCTCCTGTAGGGAGGGTTTTGGCAGCCATCGCCCCAATCCGTTCGCGCAACAAACGAGTCGTCTGCTTGATTTTCTGCCAGCGTCGCCCGCTTGGCCGCGACCGTCAGCCGCGGCGGAAGCGATAAATAGCGATCTCGGCGAGCAGGTTCGGCAGTACGCCCGCGATCACCGGGCGGCGCAGGTCGTGCGAGAGGACTTCGCGTTCCAGGATGCGGATGTCCTTTTGCAGGCACAACTCCTCGAAGTCTCGGATCGTACACAAGTGAATGTTCGGCGTTTCATACCAAGTATAGGAGAGGGCACCGCTCATGGGCATGCGCCCGAGCATAGCCAGGTGGTAGCGCAACCGCCAAAAGGCGAAGTTGGGAAAGGTCACGATCCCTATGCGGCCAACACGCAACATTTCGTCGAGCAGCCGGTTGGGCCGGCGTACCGCCTGCAGGGTCTGGGTCATCACCACGTAATCGAACGTTCCCGCAGCGAAATCCGACAGCCCTTGGTCGAGGTCGGTTTGAATTACATTGACGCCATTGCGGATACAGCGACCGATATTGTCCGCATCGATTTCCAGCCCATAGCCGGTGACGAAGCGGCTTTCCTGGAGTTCACGCAGCAAGGTGCCATCGCCGCAGCCAAGATCGAGCACCCGGGAGCGAGGTGTAATCCAGTCCGCGACGATTTGCAGATCGGGGCGCAGTCCGCTCACGCTCCGATCTCCGCGGCCACCTTGTCCATGTAGGTGCCCAATACGTCAATATACTGGGGGACCGGCATCAGGAAGGCGTCGTGGCCGTGATCGGCCTCGATCTCAGCATAGGTGACGTCCTTGTTTCCATCCAACAAGGCACGCACGATCTCGCGTGAACGTGCCGGCGAGAAGCGCCAGTCGCTGGTGAATGCGACTACCAGGAACTGTGCCGAAACACCCGCCAACGCCTTGGTTAAATCGCCACCGAAGGCCGCGGCGGGATCGAAATAGTCCAACGCCTTGGTCATCAACAGATAGGTGTTGGCGTCAAAGTGCTCGACGAAAGACTCGCCCTGATAGCGTAAGTAGCTCTCTACTTCAAATTCCACCTCGTAGTGGAAATCATAATCATCTTTGCCCCGCCGCAGATCGCGTCCAAATTTGGCGCGCATCGCCTTGTCCGAGAGATAGGTGATGTGGCCCAACATCCGCGCCAGCATCAGTCCACGACGGGGTATAGCCTGATGGCTCTGATAGCGCCCGTCATGGAAGTCTGGGTCCGAGCGGATAGCCTGCCGGGCCACCTCATTAAAGGCGATGTTTTGCGCGGACAGGCGCGGTGCGGCGGCAATGACTATGGCATGACGCAGCCGTCGTGGGTATTCGATTGCCCACTGCATTGCCTGCATGGCGCCGAGGCTGCCGCCGGCTATCGCGGCCCAGGTCTCAATCCCGAGGTGATCGGCCAGGCGTGCCTGACTATGCACCCAATCCTGCACGGTGATGATGGGGAAGTCGGCTCCGTAAGGCTCGCCGGTGGCCGGATTGATGCTTGTAGGGCCTGTGGAGCCGTGGCAGCCCCCCAGATTGTTGCAACAAACCACGTAGAATCGATTCGTATCGATGGGCTTGCCCGGTCCGATGCAAACGTCCCACCAGCCGGGCTTGCGATCCGTTAGGCTATTGTAGCCTGCCGCATGGTGCGTCCCGGATAGCGCATGGCAGATCAGTATCGCGTTGCTGCGATCGCTATTGGGCTTGCCGTAGGCCTCATAGACGAGCTCATAGCCGGGCAGGCTACGGCCGCATTCCAAGGTCAACGCCGTATTGAAGCGGGCGTGCTCTGGTTCGACTAGGCCGACCGAATCTGGCGGAATCGATTCAGGCATCGCCTCCGCAGCCATGAATTGGGAGTGGGTAAACGCAAGAATAATAGCAGAGCGCTATCATGGCGCAAATGGAGTACGCTCGAACTCAAGCTGGTAAGGCCCAACGAAGCGGGTTAGATCGTGCCAGCGAAGCGACCCACGGTCTAACCTTGTTCCTTAGCCGCCGGTTCCTCAGCCCCGCGCAGCATGCTTGCTGGGATGCGCACGATGTTTGAGCAGGCTTTCAGCTGGAATTGAGAACGCCTCGTGCAGGCCCTCGATCATCCTCAAAGTAAGCGGACGTTTCCGCGCCAAAATTTCATACACGCGGTTCTTGCGGCCAATTACCGGGACCAAGTCGTCTACGGTAAGACCCTGTTGTTCCATACGGAACTTGATGGCCTCAACGGGATCCGGGAAATCGATTGGATAATGCTCCCGCTCGTACGCTTCAACCAGTGTGACCAGAACATCCAGACGATCGCCCTCCGGGGAGTTCGTTTCAGCCGACATAAGCCCTTCTATTTCCTCCAGCGTAGCCATATAATCGGATTCAGTTTTGATAGGACGAATTTCCATACGTCACCTCAGATTGTCTGTGCATCGATTTCGTCATATTGCTTGTGTGTTCCGAAGAATCGGAAGTAGACGACCCGGTACGGGTAGTTGATCCAAACCACCAGGCGATATTTGTTTCCGGCGATGTTGAAGACGACCCGACCATTCTTCAGAATGCTGGCGTTCGAAAACTGCACCTTGACCTCGTTGGGCGTGGACCAGTCGGCCCTCAAGGTTTCCCGGTACCAAGCCATCCCAGGCTCAATTGAGTTGGAGTATGCCGGTGAACTCGACCAAAATGCTTTCAGGGTTGAAAGAGCGATGATGTGCATCCGTGCATCATAGTCCCATTATGGGACTTTCGCAACTTGGTTGACTCTTCAGACCTGGATGTGACTGTTAGGTACGGTGGACTCCAACGCTCGCCTCACAAACTGACCTAATGGAGTCTTGGATTCGGTTGCCAATGCTCAAGAGATCGTTAAACGGTCAATCCTTCTCCCACGCCGCATGCTATGCTGGTCTTCTAAGGCCGCCGTATCCGGAGTCAATCTTCCGATCCGACCGAACGCTTATGCCGAATCAAGCAGAACCCCCTGGTCGCAGGGAAATCGAAGAACATCGCCTGCGCCTTCGCAATCTACGCCTGTCCGATTACGCCGACGTCAAACGCATAATGGACCAGGTCTATGCCGATCTTGGCGGTGCCTGGAGTCGGAAGCAATTTGCCGCTCAGATCAACCGTTTTGTCGAAGGCCAGATTTGCATCGAGGACAATGGCCGGGTGGTGGCCGTCGCCATTTCCATGATCGTGGAATACGACCGCTTCGGCGACAAGCATTCTTATCAGGAGATCACGGATAACGGCTTTCTCACCAACCATGATCCGAATCGGGACGTGCTCTACGGGGTGGATGTTTTCGTGCACCCGGACTATCGGGATATGCGCCTGGGCCGGCGCCTTTATGATGCCCGCAAGGAGCTCTGCCGCAAGCTCAATCTGCGCGCCATCATAGCCGGCGGCCGTATCCCGGGCTATCGCAAGCACGCCCGGGAGCTCACGCCGGAGGGCTATATCGAGCTGGTCAAGCGCCGCGAAATCCATGATCCGATTCTCTCCTTCCAGCTCGCCAACGATTTCCACATCCGCCGTATCATCACGGGCTATTTACCCGAGGATCTGAAATCCCGCGCCTTCGCCACGCTGGTGCAGTGGGACAACATTTTTTACGAAGCCGCTCGAACGCCGTTGATCGGTGGTCGCAAGAAGATCGTCCGCGTCGGCACCGTGCAATGGCAGATGCGTCGGGTGCAGGATTTCGATGATTTGATGATGCAGGTGGAATTCTTCGTCGACGCCCTGGCCGGGTACAACTGTGATCTGATCCTATTCCCGGAGCTCTTCAACGCGCCGCTGTTGGCGCAGTTCAACCAGGACGAGCCGGCCGAGGCGATGCGCGGGCTCGCCCGCTATACGGATGAGATACGCGAGGCCATGCTGGGGCTGGCGGTGAGCTACAACACGAATATCATCTGTGGCAGCATGCCGGTCTACGAAAAGAACAATCTCTACAACGTCGCCTACCTCTGCCGCCGTGACGGCACCACGGATAACCAGTACAAGCTGCACGCCACCCCGGACGAGCGCTTCCATTGGGGTGTGCAAGGGGGCGAGTCGTTGCGCGTGATCGACACCGACGTCGCCAAAGTCGGCATTCTGATCTGCTACGACGTCGAATTCCCCGAGCTCGGACGCCTGCTGGCGGACCAAGGCATGCAGATTCTGTTCGTGCCATTCTGGACCGACACCAACAACGCCTATTTGCGCGTGCGCCGCTGCGCCCAGGCGCGGGCGATCGAGAACGAATGCTACG
>JAKDMK010000082.1 GCA_030452365.1 Nitrococcus sp. | reverse complement strand
CCAGCCCGGCCAGCACCGCCGAGCGGAATACCCCGAGGAACGGCAGCAGCAGGAACGGAAACGCCAGCGTGGCGAGCAGGGCGCCCAGATAGTCCATGGACAGGACGTTTGAGAGGTTCACCTTGAGCGCGTAGTGGCGCTCCATGATGCGCGTGAGCAGCGGCACCTCGAGCCCCGTGAGTACGCCGATCAGCACGACCAGCGCAATCACCGCGAGCTGGAAGGCGTCGGTGTAGGCAAACACAAGGTAGAGCAGCGGAACGCTCAGTCCGCCGACGATGCCGAGCGCGATCTCAACGGCGATGAACCGACCCAGCAGCGGTGGGCGCAGCAGCCGCGAGAGCCAGGCCCCGAGCCCCATGGCGGCCATGTAGACGCCGATGGTGATGGAAAACTGACGGATGCTGTCGCCGAGGAAGTACGAGGCGGTCGTGCTGATCAGAAGCTCGTAGAGCAGGGAGCACAGACCGGCGATCAGCACTGAGGTGATGAGCACCGCGGTCTCGCTGAGTGCGGGGTTTTGGTCTTGGCTCGCGCTAATCATGGGTGCGCGGATGCCCGGTTACTTGCCACCACTGATGCCGCCCGTGCGACCCACACCACCGAGGCTGCCGGCGCGTACCGAGGGACTACCCGGGTAGTAGTAGCGGGTTCCGCCCCAGTAGAAGAACGACGGACCGGCATAGTAACCGCGGTAGCCGGGATAGCCCCAGCCGTGGGCGCTGAGGCTGAACAGCAGTAGGTACACGGCGGCGATCACGACAGCGCCGATAATGGGAATTTTGTGCTTGCCAAACATGTTGCTCGCTAGCTCGCTTCCTGGAATACCCGGCGCAGGGTGCCGCCGCTGCGCAGATTGATGACGATGCCGATGAGGATCAGCACGATGCCGGCCAGCAAATGGGGCAGCGAGCTTGCGAAGACTTCCTTCACTCCCACGGTGATGGAGATCAGCTTGGCCGGATTCGCGTCGCTCTCGGTGGTGAAGCGCAAGTAATAAGTGCCCGGTTCGCGGACGGTAAGCTTGGTGTCGTAGCTGTAGTCCGTTTCCGCCCAGCGGCCGCCGTCGTCGTAGCCGCTCTCATGCCAAAGCTCGTCGCCGAAGCCCGTAAGGTAGCTGCCGTTCGCATCCAGCAGGGCGCCGGTAACGAAGCTCCAGTGATTATCGCTGACAGGTTGGTAAACGTTGATCTCCAGCACCGTGTAAGGCTCCTCGATGCGCAGCGGGCCGATCTTGCCGCCGTTTCCCGGCAGGTGCTTGACCACATCGATGCCAGTGCCGAAATCGAGCACGAACGCGGTGATGAGGAATAGGGCGGCGGCGATCAGGCAGATGCCGCTGAGCGTACGCCATTGTGCCTGCTTTTCTGTCTTTTCCATGACTAAATAATCAGCACCAGAACGGCGGAGAAGCCGATGGAGATGGTGAGCTCCAGAAACCCGGCGCCCAGGTTGCGATCCTGGGCGATCTCGCGGTTGAGATCGGCGCCGGAGAGCACAACCCGATCGAAGAACAGCCGCACCAACACCAGGAAGATCACCACCACCAGGAAATCCACCACAAATACCGTGAGGTTCTGCACCCAGCCGATGAAGTCCCCGGAGACGGCATCCATGATGATCAGGCCGATCCCGATAAGCGCGCCGGCAAACCCGACACCCGCGGCGACATTGTCGCGCTCAATCTCCTCATGCAGGGAGTACGGCGCAATCCAGTCGTATACCCAAGTGAAGATCACCAGTGCCGCCTGACCGAGCGCGAAGAACACCAGCGCAGTGACGATGCCGCCGCCCTCGCCGTGGATGGCGCCCGCCACCACCAACCCGGAGGCTACGTAACTCGCGAATACCACTGCCGCCGTGCCGGCGTTGTGGTCCTCCAGCAGCTCCTTGCGCACGGAGAAGGTATGCATGATGAAATGATCATTGGTCCAGCGCGCGACGTTAAGCAGCAGGATGCCGAGTAGGGAGTAGAGGCCGACCACGAGGAGATCGTTGAGCAGGCCCTCACTTGGCCCGAGGTAGGCGCCGATGAAGACGATTATCACGCCGAGGTAATAGCCCGCGAGCGCGATGGCGACCGCCGGGTTGTCGCGCCCGGTAAGCTGGGCGCGGATGTCATAGTCGGTTGCCAGTTCCTTGACTGCTTTCGCCACCAGGAATACGGCCACAAACAGCGCCAGCATAGCGCCACGCTGGAGCACCGCGGCCACCCAGACGCTGTCAGCGAAACTCATGCGCTTCTTCTCCTTCGCCTCGGCTGAAGACCTCGATCTGTCCCGGCGAGAGGGCCTCGCTTAGGTGGACCTGATAATCGTCCGCGCTCCAGCGCTCCACGCTGAGGTAGCGCCGAGCGTCCGCGCTCTCGAAGTCCCAGTAGGCGACTGGCTCGGCGCGGGCCGGGTCGCCGTTGCGCAAGAACTCGGCGCGGCCGTGATCCTCGTACTCATAAGGGCCACCGTCCGCCTCGATGCGGCCCTCATCCGCCTTCACGAAGGCATCAAGCGCGGCCGGATCGAGCCCAACGTCTGCAAGTTCGAGGCGGCGCAGAGCGATAGATACCGAGAGCTCGTCGTCGCGTTCCACCTCGATCCACACCGGGCCGTCGGCGGCCTCGCCTTCGAGCTCGGTCCATTCGAAGCCACCCTCGCGATAGCGGTGGCGGGCGATGATGCGTATATCGAAGTCCTTTAGCTCCGGGCCGACCCGGCTCAGGGAGATTACGGCGCCTGGCCGGACATCCTCGATGCCGGGCGGTGCGCTAGCCGCGGCGCCGGTTTTGGACGCCGGCCCACGGTTGCGGTAGAAGACGTAGCCGAGCCAGGCAAGCGCGCCCAGACAGACGATGACTATAATCTCGGTCATGGGCACCTCCTTTCCCGGGGCGGTTGTTTACTTACTGTTTTTGTTCGCGAGCCGTGCCTTGAGCGCCGCTAGGTCGCCTCCGACATCGGAGCTTGCCGTGGCGCTGCCGAGGGCGGAGTCGATCTCACGATCGACAGAGCGCGGAACGGCGGCGACCTGGCCGTACGCCTCGGCCATGGCCTCCTCCTGCGCCACTTTCTCCTTCATCCGCTGCAGGGTGGAGACGGTGCTCGTGGTATCGATGTCGGCAAGCTCGCGGTTGAGTTTTTTGGTGGCACTGCTGACGCGGGCACGCGCCTTAAGGGTGCGCAGCTCATTCTCCCACTGGTCGATGCGATGGCGGATATCGCGGACCTTGTGCTCCAGATCCGCTGTCATGCGCTCGTACTTCTCTACCTCGGCGGCGAGTTCGCCCGCGCGCTTGGCATGTTCGCCCTTGCGCTGCAGCGACTCGGTAGCGAGGCGATCGGCCTCGGTCGCCTCGAGCTCGCCGCGCTCGGCCTTCTCCAGCAGCAGGACGGCCTTATGCTCGTAATCGGTGGCCGCCTGCCGGGCCTGAGTTTGCTCGCGGCGGCTGCGGATGGTGATGGCCTTGACCTCTGCCAGGGCCTCCATGGCTTTGCGCAGCTCCTCGCGCAGGTCGCGGATGGCTTGCTCGCTCATGCGGACCGGGTCTTCCAAGCGGTCGACCATCGAGTGCGCCTCGGACTCACTAAGTTTTAGCAGGCGCCGGAATAGGTTCATCATCGATTTGTCTCCTTACGCGGTGCTGGCAATGCGAATGAACTCGTCGGCGTGCTCGGCCAGCATGAGGCTGACCGACTTAATGGAGGCCTCCAGCTCATTGAGATCCAGATTCTCAAGCTGCAATGTATCGCGGAAGATCAGCCGCCGACCGCCCTCGTCCAGTGCCAGTGCGCCGTGGACCAATTCACGGTTGATCTGCAGCAACCGGGTGAGGGTGGCGGCATCCGGGCGCGCGAGCTCTAGGATGAACTGCTCAAGCACCAGGAGTTCGTCCTCGCAGTCGATCAGCAGCCCCTGAATACCGGAGGCATCATCGCTGATGCGGATGAGTTGTTCCTCCGGCAGCTCGCGCTCGATGACATAGCCGAGATCGGCCACGTACTGTTTTACGCGTTCAAAGTATTCGGTCATTCCGTGCTCTCGTGGCGTCTGCACTAGTTGTGGATATCGGCACTGCCGGCTGAAATGGAGGAAATTAGTAGATTGAACGTAACTGATCACCCCCTTCCGCGCGGAATACCTTTTCTGTACCGTCATTCTGCGCGGAGCCGTAAGGCGGAGTCGCAGAATCTTGTCCCTGGATCCTGCGACGCAGCTTCGCTGCGCGCAGGATGACGAGGGGTGAGTAGTTACGATTGAACAGGAAACATACCTGCTAGACCGTGATTTTATCGGCAATCATGCACATCGACCAGTGGCGCTATAGTGAACCGAAAATGGGTTATGAGATAGTTTAGGATCGCACCGCTAGGGCCTGCGCCACCTTCGAACTGGGTTGGCGGCCGAGGCGCTCGCAGATCCAGCGGCCAGTGGCGGCGAGGTGCTCCAGATCGACCCCGCTCGCTATGCCGAGCCCATTGAGCAGATAGATCACGTCTTCGGTGGCGACATTGCCGCTCGCGCCCGCAGCATAGGGGCAGCCGCCGAGGCCGGCGACCGCGCTGTCGATATTGGCCAACCCGAGTTGCAGCACGGCGAACAGATTGGCGAGCGCCTGGCCATAGGTGTCATGAAAATGCGCGGCGAGGTGCGCTAGCGGGACCTCGCGCGCGACCGTCTCCACCAAGCGCTGCGCCTTGAGCGGCGTGCCGACGCCGATGGTATCGCCCAAGGAGATTTCATAGCAGCCCATGGCGTAGAGCTCGGCCGCAACATGCGCGACCGCCCGCGGCGCGATCTCGCCCTCGTAGGGACAGCCAAGCGCGCAGGAGACATAGCCGCGTGCTCGAATACCCTGGTCCCGGGCGGCTCTCACCACCGGTGCGAAGCGTGCCAGGCTCTCATCGATGGAGCAGTTGATGTTCTTCCGCGAAAAGCGCTCCGAGGCGGCACCGAACACGGCGATCTCTTCGGCGCCGGCCGCCAGGGCCGCCTCCAAACCCTGCATGTTGGGAACCAGCACGGGGTAGCTGACGCCGGCCTTGCGCCGGACACCGGCCACAACCTCGCCGCTCGCGCGCATTTGCGGAACCCAGCGCGGGGAGACAAAAGCGCCGGCTTCCACCACCGGCAATCCGGCGTCCGCGAGCCGCTCGATCAGCTCGATCCTGACCTCGGCGGGAACACTGCGCTGCTCGTTTTGCAGACCATCACGTGGCCCGACTTCGACAATCTTTACCTTGTCGGGCAGTGCCATTGTTGACCTCTTACCGGGGGCGTGTATAGGGCCGGGCCAAACCGCCCATAGCGGCGGGTCTTAGGCCCGCCCGTTATTGGAGATGGCGAGCAACTCCGTACCCTCCGACACCTGCTCGCCCGCTTGATAGTGGATGGCCTCCACCACCCCGTCTGCGCTCGCCTTGATGATGTACTCCATTTTCATGGCTTCCAGCACCATGACTGGCTGGCCCGCGCTGACTTCGTCTCCGGGAGCTACCAAGACCTGGGCCACGGTGCCCGGCATTGGAGCCTTGAGACTGCCCTCGCGAATCTCATCTTCCATCCCGACCGTGAGCGGGTCATGCAAATGCAGATGATAGCTGAGCCCTTGCCAGAGCACGATCAGCTCGGCCTCTCGCTGGATTACCGTGGCCGTAACGCGCAGCCCTTGCAGATCCGCGCGGATGTCGGTGTCGCCCTCGCGCTCGCCGCAGACTCGGAGCTTGCCGCCAGGCAGCTCCAGCAGGTAGTGTCCGGGGCGGTACAGCGCGGTGACGGCGATATCGCCAGCCTCATCACGAAAATGCAGCATCTGGTGGCTGTCATCGTTGAGCACCCAAGCGTTGGTTAGATGCCAGGGCGAGTACGGATCGCTGGATGCCGCCGCGCGCTTGCGGGCCAACTCGGCGTTGCGAAGCAGCACCGCCAGGCAAGCCATTGCGAGCACCTGATCGGGGGCTCGGCTCGGCGCGGGAATCAGGCTCTCCCGAAAGCGTTCGATGAAGCCGGTGTCGATCTCGCCGGCGGCGAACGCCGGGTGGCCGGCGAGCCGCTGCAGGAAGCCGAGGTTGGTGCTCGCGCCCGCAACCTGGAACTCGGCCAACGCATGGCGCAGGCGGCGCAGAGCGCTGGCGCGGTCCCGATCCCAGACGGTCAGCTTGGCGATCATCGGGTCGTAGTGGATGGTAATCGTATCTCCTGCCCGCACGCCTGTATCGATGCGTACGTGAGGTCCTGCCTGTGGCGTGCGCAGATGATCCAGCCGCCCCGGCGCCGGCAGGAAATCGTTGTGCGGCTGCTCGGCATAAATCCGCGCCTCGATAGCGTGGCCCCGCAGGGCGAGCTCGCCTTGTGACAATGGCAACTGTTCGCCCGCCGCGACCCGAAGCTGCCATTCCACCAGGTCCAAGCCGGTGACCATTTCGGTGACCGGATGCTCGACCTGCAGCCGGGTGTTCATCTCCATGAAATAGAACTCACCTTCGGGATCGACGATGAACTCGACCGTGCCGGCCCCGACATAGCCGATGGCATGCGCGGCCCGGGCCGCCGCCTGTCCCATTTCCCGCCGTAGGGCCTCGCTTACCCAGGGCGCCGGGGCTTCCTCGAGCACTTTCTGGTAGCGGCGCTGCACCGAGCAGTCCCGCTCGAAGAGATAGACCACCGCACCGTGGCGATCGGCGAACACCTGAATCTCGATATGGCGCGGATCGAGGATGTATTTCTCGATTAATACCCGGTCGTCGCCAAAGCTCGCAGCCGCTTCACGCTTTGCTGAGGCGAGCGCCTCGGTGAATTCCACGGCCTCATCGACCCGGCGCATGCCCTTACCGCCGCCCCCAGCCGTTGGCTTGATCAATAGGGGATAGCCGATTTCGTTGGCGGTCTGCGCCAGGATTTGTGGATCCTGCTCTTCGCCGTGGTAGCCGGGCACGAGCGGTACACCCGCTTCACTCATGATGCGCTTGGCCGCGCTCTTTGAGCCCATGGCGGCGATGGCCGCGGCGGGCGGGCCGATGAAGATCAGGCCCGCTGCATCGCAGGCTTGGGCGAAGCCGGCGTTCTCGGCCAGGAAGCCGTAGCCCGGATGAATGGCCTCGGCGCCGCAGGCCTGCGCAATCTCCAATATCCGGTCACCGCGCAGGTAACTGTCTCGGGCAGGCGCCGGCCCGAGCAGCCAGGCTTCGTCGCACAACGCGGTATGCAGCGCCCCGCTATCGGCCTCGGAGTAGACGGCCGCTGTATGGATGCTCAACTGGCGGCAGGTCCGAGCTACCCGGCAGGCGATCTCGCCGCGATTGGCAATCAGAATCTTCTCGAACACACTCGTATTCTCGGTGGCCTCGTCGATGTGACCGCGTTGGCATCTGCCCCTGGGCGATCGCCTGCCAAGTGGCCGGCGCGAGCTTCCGCGTGGCGGGTTAATTCCAGTTCGGCTTGCGCTTCGCCAGGAAGGCGGCCACGCCTTCCTGGCCCTCGGGGCTTGCGCGCTGCTCGGCGGTTCGTCGGGCCATCTCCTCGATCAAGGCGGCATCGATCGCCTCGCGCCCCGGCGCGCGGATCAGCCGCTTTGCCGCGCGCACGGCCTGTGGCCCATTAGCCAGCAGCGCCTGCGCGAGCTCATCAATGCGTTCATCCAGCCGCTTGCCCAATACCACCTCGTGGACCAAGCCGAGGCGCAGGGCCTCATGGGCTGTCATGCGCTCGCCGGTGAGAAAGTAACGGCGGGCGGCGCGCTCGCCCACGGCCCTCAACACAAAGGGGCTGATCACCGCGGGGATCAGGCCGAGCTTCACCTCCGATAAGGCAAAGAACGCCGTATCGGCAGCGACGGCAATATCGCAGGCGGCGATCAGCCCGATCCCGCCGCCTAGCGCTGGGCCCTGGACCCGCGCTAGGGTGGGCAGTGCGAGCTGATCCAGGGTCTGCATGAGCCGGCCGAGGCACTTGGCATCGGTGAAGTTCTCCTCCCAGGAGTAGCCGGCCATGCGCCGCATCCAATTGAGATCCGCTCCGGCGCAGAAGGACTCGCCGGTTGCGCCCAGAACCACGAGCCGCGCTCGCTGGTCGTGCTCGATGCGCTCCAGGGTGGCTGTGAGCTCTGCGATGAGCACGTCATCGAAGGCATTGCGCACTTCCGGGCGGTTGAGGGCGATGCGGGCCACCGCGCCTTCGATCGTGATGTTTAGCCGCTCAGCCGGCATTTGCTTCCCCTTGCTGCGCGTGGGCGGGTTTGCAACCCGCCCCTACATGCGCAAGACTCCAAAACGGCTCGGCTCGATGGGTGCATTCAGTGCCGCCGAGATGCCAAGCGCCAGCACCATTCGTGTATCCACCGGATCAATCACTCCGTCGTCCCAAAGCCGTGCTGTCGAGGAGTAGGGATGGCCCTGCGCGTCGTACTGCTCGCGGATGGGCCGTTTGAATGCCTCCTCTGCCGCGGCCGACCAG
>JAKDMK010000081.1 GCA_030452365.1 Nitrococcus sp. | reverse complement strand
ATGGCGGCAGTATACTGGTCAAGGCGTACGAAAGGGGGGATCAGCAGCTTGCGGCTGGCGGGCGGTAACCCGGCGTGGGGCATTCAATTACCGCTTTGGCAGCTTTTGCCGCGAGAGGGCAAGTGGGCGGTGTGGATGACGGCGCGTGCGAGCCGCGCGCAAGGCAAGGACGAGGCGCTGGCGATGCGCCTTGGGATCTTTCCAGGCATAGAGCGCGAGGTACGCGCCGGCGAGGTCAGGGAGCTCAAGGCTAACGACGAGGAGCCGGTGCTCACCCGCAGCCGCTGGCTGCTGCTCAAGCGCCCGGAGAACTTGAGCGAGAGCCAGCAGGCGCGGCTCGCCGAGCTGCTTCAATACAACCTCAAGTCGGTTCGGGCCTATCTGCTGAAGGAGGAGTTTCAGCTGTTCTGGGGCTACATCTCGCCCTACTGGGCGGGGCGTTTCCTGGAGCGGTGGTGTACAAAGACCATGCGCTCGAGGATCGAACCCATGAAAAGGGTGGCCAGGATGTTGCGCCGTCACGAGGCGCTTGTGCTCAACTGGTTCCGTGCCAAGGGCCAGCTCTCCAGCGGCGTGGTGGAGGGCTTTAACACCAAGGCAAAACTGACCTCCAGAAAATCCTTTGGCTTTCGCACCTATCGCGCAGCTGAAATCGCTTTGTATCATGCACTTGGCGCTCTGCCCGAGCCGACGTCCACCCACAGATTCAGCTGAGGAGCCACTTCTTCATAGAGGGCCAGATAATCCTCTACGGCTTCATGGAACGCTTCGCGAACCTCGGCCACGCTGTCGCCGTGAAACGTCACAATATCGCGGATACCCGCAACACGACCGACCAGGCAGCCGCGGACGCCCAGTCCACGCGCCCCGGGTCGCCGAATACCTCACAGACGAAGGCTTATACAGAGGGTTTCCAGCTCAGATTCAACTCGCGGGCGGCCCGCACCTCATCGAGTCGCCGTACCGGTAGCTTGTATGGGGCACCTTTGACGAAGGCCAAGTCCGCCCGTGCTTCATCGCGGATGCGGCACATCGCCGCTACAAAGCCGTCCAGCTCTTCCTTGGTCTCTGTCTCCGTAGGCTCAATCAGCAATGCCTCGGCAACGAGTAGCGGGAAGTAGGTCGTAGGGGCGTGAAACCCATAGTCCAACAGTCGCTTGGCGAAATCCATGGCTGTGGCGCCGATCTCTTTGGCTTCGCGCTTCAAGCTGACGATGAATTCGTGGCTCGCCCGACGCTGCGGATAGGCAATCTGGAAACCGGCGGCACGCAGCCGCGCCATGAGGTAATTGGCGTTGAGCGTGGCGAACTCCGCGACCCGGTACATGCCTTCACGCCCAAGCAGTCGCGTATAGACGTAGGCGCGCAGCAACACGCCGACATTGCCACCGAAGGTGGACAGCCGGCCGATGCTTTGCGGGCGCTCGGTCTCGGTATGCCAGCGATAATGCTCGCCCTCGCGGGCGACGATGGGGATGGGCATGAATGCATGCAGGCGCTCGCCGGCACCGAGTGCCCCGGCACCGGGACCCCCACCACCGTGGGGCGTGGAGAAGGTCTTGTGCAGATTCAGATGGATGACATCGAAGCCCATATCGCCCGGGCGCGCCTTGCCAAGAATCGCGTTGAGGTTCGCGCCATCGTAGTACAACAGCCCGCCTGCCTCGTGGACCAGGCGGGCGATCTCCTCGATACGCCGCTCGAAGACACCGACCGTGGATGGATTGGTCAACATGATGCCGGCCGTCTGCGGCCCCAGCGCTTGCTTCAGGGCGGCCATGTCCACGTCGCCATCGGTGGCCGTCGCGATCTCGCGCACCTTATAGCCGCACATCACCGCGGTGGCCGGATTCGTGCCGTGGGCGGCATCGGGAACGATGATTTCGGTGCGCTCGTGCGCACCGCGCGCCTCATGATACGCACGGATCATCGCGACTCCGGCGAGCTCCCCCTGAGCGCCCGCCATGGGCGCAAGCGAGACACCTTTCATGCCAGTGACCGCAGTCAATATTTCCTGCAGCTCCCACAAGCAAGCTAGCACGCCCTGTCCGAAGCGATCGGGCGCATAAGGGTGTCGGGCCAGGAACTCCGGCAGCATCGCCAAGGTATTGCAGGCCCGCGGGTTGTATTTCATCGTGCACGAGCCCAACGGGTAAGCCTGGGTATCGATGGAAAAATTCTTCTGCGACAACCGGGTATAGTGGCGCACGACCTGCAGTTCGGATACCTCCGGCAGCAGGGCGGGCGAGCGGCGCCGATAGGACTCTGGAATATCCGCCAGACCCGCCAACTGCCGCGGCGCCTGCGCATACGCCCGGCGCCCCTCTCGACTGTGTTCGAAGATCAACATCGGCTGGCTTTCCTCCTGCCGTGCACGCAATCTGCCCCACACTTGGTGGCCGGTTAAGCTAATTTCGCGAGTACGGCTTCGTAGTCCGGTTCGTCGGCCAGTTCGGGGACGAGCTGTGTGTAAAGCACGGTATCATCAGCATCGAGCACGACCACGGCGCGCGCAGCCAAGCCGGCGAGCGGCCCCTCCTCGATCAATACACCGTAGTCACGGGCAAATTGTTTATCCCGCATCATGGATAGCGCTTTGACATTGCTGATCCCCTCAGCCTCGCAAAAACGCTTCTGGGCAAAGGGTAGATCGGCCGAGATCGCCAGAATGGCCGTGTCCGGGCGCTCGCTCGCGCGTTCATTGAATTTACGCGTGGAAGTGGCGCAGGTCGGCGTATCGAGGCTCGGCACAATATTGAGTATCTTCTTGCGTCCCCGCAGCTCCGCCAGACTGACCTCGTTCAGATCGCTTGCGGTCAAGCGGAAGTCCGGTGCCTTCGAACCGACGGCGGGAAGCTCCCCGCTAAGACGAATGGGATTACCTTTGAATGTGACTGTAGCCATAGCTGCTGCCTCGTCGCTGTTAGACACCTTCACGCCCGCCGGGCTACCCGGAGGGCGCCCTGCATTGCCCGGGCGTACGCCGCGATATCCTCATCGGTGCGTTTCTCAGTGGCACACACAAGGATGGCGTGACCGAGCTCCGGATAATCCTGGCTCAAGTCATAACCGCCCAGAATTCCGGCACCCGCCATCCGCTCCAGCGCCGACCGCGCCGGCGCATCGAGCTGCAGCACAGCCTCATGGAAGCTTGGCCCGATGAAGGCTGGGCGCACTCCTTCGATATTGCTTACGGCAGCCAGCAGAGCCTGGGTATTGGCATGACAGGCCGCCGCTACCCGCGCCAAGCCTCCGGCTCCGAGCAGGCTCATGTAGAGCGTGGCGGCCGTCACCATGAGTCCCTGATTGGTACAGATATTCGAGGTCGCCTTGGAGCGGCGAATATGCTGCTCTCGGGGCTGGAGGGTCAAGGTGTAACCAGCGCGCCCCTCTAAATCGACTGTTTTGCCGACGATCCGGCCTGGCATCTGCCGAACATGGGCATTCTTACAGACCATGAAGCCGAAATAGGGACCGCCGGAGGACAGCGGTATCCCCAATGGCTGGCCTTCACCGCAGGCGATGTCGGCGCCGTTTTGCCCCCATTGTCCTGGTGGGGTGAGCACCGCCAACGCGATCGGGTTGACCAGCGCGATCACCAACGCACCCTGAGTATGGGCCCAATCGACCAGTGAGTTTACATCCTCCAGACATCCGAAGAAGTTCGGCTGCTGGATGACCAGCGCGGTCACGTCCTCGCCGCTCCAGCGCTCTAGTGCGGCTAGATTGAGTGTCCCGGCGCGACTCTCGTAGCCAACCGTTTCCAGCTCGATCGCCTGGTTGCGCACAATGGTCTCGGTGACCCGACGATAAGCAGGATGTACCGTCGTTGGCATCAGCACGCGCCGAACGCTGGATCTGCGGTTCCTGCGCACGGCCATCAGCACCGCCTCTGCCAGTGCCGAGCCACCGTCATAGAGTGAGGCGTTTGAGACATCCATGCCGGTGAGCCCGACCATCATGGTCTGGTACTCGTAAGCTAGCTGCAATGTGCCCTGCGAGGCTTCGGCTTGGTAAGGCGTGTAGGCGCTGTAGAACTCACCCCGAGTGGTAAGCTCCCAGACGGCCGCGGGTATGTGATGATCGTAAGCACCCGCGCCGATGAAGCACAGCGGCTGCGCATCGCGGCGTGCCCGCTCATGCAGCAGCCGCGTGATTTCCATCTCCGTAACTTGAGGCGGCACACTAGGAGGCAGGTTGCTGCGCAAGGATGCCGGGATTTCATCGAATAGGCTCGCGATCTCAGCGACACCGATCGCGCTCAGCATGTCCCGGATATCCTGCTCAGTGTGCGGAATGAAAGGCATGGTCAATTCCTGCGATAAAACAACTTTAGGCGGTGCTTGTCTGCATCACTTCGCCTCGGCGAGGAGCTGCTCGTAGTCCTCGGGATCCAGCAGGTGCTCGATATCGCTGGCATCGTCCGGCTGAATCCGCATGATCCAGCCTTCCTCATAAGGGGAGCTGTTGATGCGCTCGGGTTCTTCGGCCAGGCGCGAATTGGCCTCGACGACCTCGCCCGCAATCGGTGCATAGGTATCGGAGGCAGCCTTGACCGATTCGACTACGGCACAAGCCTCACCGGCTTTGAGCCTGCGGCCCACCTGCGGTGTCTCGACGAAGACGAGATCCCCGAGCGATTCCTGCGCGTAGTGCGTAACGCCCACGGTAACGGTGCCGTCTTGTTCCAAACGAAGCCATTCGTGACTATCGGTATATTTCCGATCGTCCGGCACATTGCTCATTGCCAACCCCCGTGGTTGTCAGACCAAAATTCGGCCGCGGCGTACGAACGGCGGCTTGACCACCCGCGCGGGGAGGAAGCGATCGCGGATCTCGACCTCACAGCGCTCACCGATGTCAATCGGCACCCGGGCGAGACCGATGGATTTGCCCAAAGTCGGTGCGAAACTGCCGCTTGTCACCGTACCTGCGAGTTCCCCGGCGCGAACGCCTTGGTGCGCGCGGATTACACCGCGGGCCTCGAGTACGAGCCCGACAAGCTTGTGTTGAACCCCGGCGCGTCGCTGCGCCTCCAATGCCTCGCGGCCAATGAAATCCCGCTCCGCCGGCCCCCAAGCCACCGTCCAGGCTAATCCGCACTCCAATGGCGTGACCGTCTCATTCATGTCCTGGCCGTATAGGTTCATGCCGGCCTCGATGCGCAGCGTGTCACGCGCGCCCAGGCCGCAGGGATGCACCCCTTGCTCGCGCAGCGCATCCCATAGAGCGGGGGCATGGTCGGCCGGCAGCATGATCTCGTAGCCGTCCTCTCCAGTGTAGCCGGTGCGCGAGGCGAATACTCCGCCGCGTTCGCAGCCCGTGAACGGCGCGAGCGTGCGCGCCCCGGCGGCGACATCCGAGGGCAATACCCGCAGCACCTTGTCACGCGCCTCGGGGCCCTGCACCGCGAGCATTGCCAGATCGTCGCGGTATTCGACTTGAGCGCGAAAGGTCTTACTTTGGGCCCTGATCCAAGCAAGATCTTTATCCCGAGTGGCCGCATTGAGCACGCCGCGGTAGTGCCCATCGGCAAGACGGTAGACGATCAGATCATCGAGCACACCGCCCCGCTCGTTTAGCAGGCAGGTGTAAAGCGCTTTGCCTTGCTCCTTGAGCTTTGCCACGTCATTGGCGAGCAGGTAACGCAGGCAGTCTTTGATCTCTGCGCCGGTCAGCTCGACGATGGCCATGTGCGAGACGTCGAACAGTCCGGCGTCGCGGCGCACCGCTCGGTGCTCCTCGATTTGCGAGGCATACTGGATTGGCATGTCCCAGCCGGCGAAACCGACGATGCGGGCGCCGGCCTCACTATGCTTATCATAGAGCGCAGTGCGATATCCCATGAATCTAGAACTTGTCTCGTAGTCGCTCGCAGTAAAAGTTCACGGCAGAATCGAGGCGCCCGAGCCGATTGCCCGACGCATGAAGATCCGCTTTGCCAAGCCGACCCGGTGCGTGACCCCGAGTCCGAGGCTGCGCAGTCGAGCCAAGGACGGCTGGCCGGGCGTGAACAGCCGATGAAATCCTTCCATGGACCATTCCATGAGTAGGTTCTCGCCCCGGCGGGCACGCTCATAGCGCCGCAGCGCGAGCCGGCCGCCGATATCCCGGCCGCGCCGCTTGGCATCGATCACGACTTTGGCGAGCACCGCGGCGTCTTGAAACCCGAGGTTGACGCCCTGACCGGCGAGCGGATGGATCACGTGCGCCGCATCGCCGACCAGGGCAGCCCGCTCGGTACAATAACGTGCGGCATGCAGCCGCTGTAGCGGGAATGCGCTACGCTCGCCAACTTCCAGGACATCACCGAGCCGGCCCGCCGAGCCATGAGTCAAAGCCTTACAGAAGGCCACCTCGTCAAGCGCGAGCCGAGCCTGCGCCTGCGCTATCGGCAATGACCAGACGATCGAGCAACGACCGTTGGCGAGCGGCAAAAAAGCCAGTGGCCCACCTGGCAGGAACCATTGGCGGGCAATCTCGTCGTGCGGGAGTGCTGTGCGAATTGCCGCCACGATAGCCTTCTGCGCATAGCTGGCGCAACGTGCCGGGATGCCAAGCAGACCACGGATTGCCGACCGGGCGCCATCGGCGCCGACAACCAGAGCTACCGTAAGGCGACTGCCGTCAGTCAAACGCAGGGTCACCGCCTCATCACCCGGTTCCAGCTCTTGAATACAGGCCGGCATTCGCATCTGAACCCCACTGAGGGCACTGATCGATTGCTGCAGCACGCTGCGAATTAGCTCATTCTCGATGATATGGCCGAGATGCGGTTCACCTAAGTCGGCGGCATCAAAGGCAATATGACCGCCGCCGAGCGGATCCCACACGCGAATCGCGCGAAAGGGGCTGATGCGCTGCAGCGCCTCCCAAACGCCGAGCGCGCGCAGCAAGCGTTCGCTGGCGAGATTGACGGCGCATACCCGCCGGCCGTAGTGCTCCACCTGCCAATGCGGCAAGCGGCCGTTGTCGAGCAACATCACCCGCAGGCCGGAGCGGGCCAAGGCCGCGGCGAGCGCTAAGCCGACCATCCCGGCGCCCTGGATCGCGACGTCCGCGTCGGTGCGACTCATTCGGCCGTCTCCTGACTCGCCCGCACCAGCGGCAGTCCACGCGCAAGCCGCGGCAGCCACCCAGAGCGCCCCATGGCCTGGCGCATCAATACCTGCCGGCTGCCCGGGAACAGCTCCAGCAGCAGCAGCCCCAGATTGCGCGCCACTGTCAAGCCGGGCAGCCGATTGGAGAAGATCCGCACGATCCCGTCAGTGAAGGCCAACGTGCGGCGGTAATCGGCTCGCCGCAAATGCCGATAACGTTGCAGCAGCCGCGGTGAGCCCGGATCGCCGCCCTCCATGAGGGTTTCCGCCACGAGCTCGGAGAGGACGGCTACGTCGCGCATCGCCAAATTGAATCCCTGCCCGGCCACTGGATGCAGCGTATGCGCGGCGTTACCGATTACGAGCGCGCGCTGCGCGCTGCAGCGCTCGGCCGACAGAGCGGCAAGAGGATAGGCAGAACGCCTACCGGCGGCAAGAAAACGGCCCAGCCGATAACCGAACGCAGCCTGTAGTCGGGCCAGAAATGCCTGCTCATCCAACGCTAAGACCGCATCGGCCTGGTGCGCCGGTACCGTCCAGATTACCGCACAGCTCCCATTGGCCGCCGGTAATACCCCGAGGGGGCCACCCGCAAGGAAGCGTTCATAGGCTCGCCCAGCGGGATTGCGCTCCGGGCGTACATTGGCGATCACGGCGACCTGCTGATAGGAGCGCTCCCGCAACCGGATCCCGAGGCGCTCGCGGGTGCGGGATCGGGCACCGTCGCATACCGCGAGCAAAGGCGCGCTCAGGTTTTGCCTCCCTTGATCGCACTCGATCCGCAGCGTCGCCATGGTTTCGTCCATTGTCACATCATGCGCCATGGCCGGGCAATAGAGGGTGATCTCGGAGAGCGAGCGCAGGCGCTGAAACAGCACGGCACCGAGTCGGCGGCTAGGCAGTATGTGGCCTAAGGCATCAAGCCCTTCCTCGGTGGCCGACATGCGGGTAATCCCAAAGCCGCCCCGATCGGAAACATGAATCTCGCGGATTGGTGTCGCTTCCAGCGCGATCGCCGACCATAGCCCCAGCGCCTCGAAAATTCGCCGGGTCGTCGGCGCCAAGGCAATCTGGCGCTCATCGAAGCTCGGTTGGGCATCGGCCTCAGGCGGGAACGGCTCGACGACGGCCGCCTGCACCCCGGCGCTGGCAAGGGCGCAGGCCAGGCTCGCGCCGACCAGCCCGCCGCCGACGATGACTACCTCGTCTGCCACCGCCGCGCTCACGTCGCCATCAGCGACTCGATCTCATCGATCGCCCTGGGCGCGTTGGCGCTCAACACCTCGCAACCCTCTCGCATCACCACCACATCGTCCTCGATACGCACGCCGATGTTCCACCAACGCTCGTCGACACCGTCACTGCCCGCC
>JAKDMK010000396.1 GCA_030452365.1 Nitrococcus sp. | reverse complement strand
AAGCGGATGAGCCAGCCACCGCGCACTGTCTCTTCATCATGCACGGCCTGGTACGGTTCGATCTGTTCGTCCGAATCGGCTGCCTCTAGCGGACGCGGCTCGATCGGTTCGGGCGAATCGGCCGCCTCTACCTGGCGCGCCTCCGGCTCGGCGTTGTTGGCTGCATCGGCAGCGCGATCTTTACTGTGCTTTTTACGACGAAAACCTAGCATGGAACTCAAGGTCAATGGTTGTCCAGCAAGAGGATGTTATCCTACCACTGCTTCTAGGGCGCCGGGCAGTTGACGAATATGTCAGATCGTAATCAGCTGCGCATCATTGGCGGGCGCTGGCGCAGCCGACGATTGATGCTCCCTCCCAAAGCCGGCCTGCGCCCGAGCGCCGATGCAGTGCGCGAGACCCTGTTCAATTGGCTGCTGAACTACATTGACGGCGCGCGTTGCCTGGATCTGTTCGCCGGCAGCGGCGCGCTGGGGCTGGAGGCTGTCTCTCGCGGGGCGCGCCAAGCAGTGCTCGTGGAGCGATCACAAGCCGTGGTCAGAGCGTTGCGAGAGAACGTGTACCGATTGCGGGCGGACAAGGCGGTGCAGATAATTCACGCCGATGCGCGGCGTTTTCTTTCTGGTAGAGCGGAGCCTTTTGATCTGGTGTTCCTGGATGCTCCTTTCAGATCCGCGCTCATCGAACGCGTCTGTCCGCGGCTCGATTCGGCGGGGTGGCTTGCCGATGGCGCCGTGATCTACCTGGAAACCGACGTTCATCGGTCATTAGGCGGTTTGCCAAGCAACTGGCGGGCGATGCGCGCAGCGCGCACCGGCTCGGTGAGCTATCGCCTGCTGCAATACGAAGCGGTTGGACTCGCCGGGGATGGCTGAAGCATGGGTATTATCGCGGTCTACCCTGGGACATTCGATCCCATTACCAACGGCCACAGCGATCTGATCGAACGGGCGGCAGGCCTGTTCGATCGGGTAATCGTCGCCATCTCGGGCGCACCCGGCGCGGGAAAACGGCCGGCCTTCAGCCTCGAGGAGCGGGCGAGCATGGCCCGAGAGGTGCTCACCGGCCACGGTAATGTCGAGGTAGTGGCGTTCGAGTCGTTGTTGGCGAATTTTGCGATCGCGTGTAACGCCGCGGTAATTTTGCGCGGATTGCGTGCCGTCTCGGATTTTGAGTACGAGTTCCAGCTCGCCAGCATGAACCGGCAGCTTGCCCCGGGGATCGAAACGCTGTTTCTGACCCCAGCCGAGCAGTACGCTTATATTTCCTCGACCCTGGTGCGGGAGGTGGCAGCGCTTGGCGGTGATGTAAGCCGCTTTGTACATCCGGTGGTGCAGGAAGCGTTGCAGAGGCGGCTTGCCAGGCAATAGCGGGGTAGCTTTCTACAACAGCCAGGGCGCCGTCATGCCAACCATCCGTCTCGCGGTCCTCGTCGTCTTCCTGCTGGCTTGCTCCCTAGCCGCCGCTGCCGGCCCCGGCGGTGCTGCCGTCGCTACCGCGCACCCGCTCGCGACCACTGCTGCGGTGAGGATTCTTCGGGCCGGCGGCAATGCCTTTGATGCGGCCGTAGCAGCCAGCGCCGCGCTAGCGGTGGTGGAGCCGGGGAGCTCCGGGCTTGGTGGCGGTGGGTTCTGGCTGCTCTACCTGGCCGACACGCAGCGCACAGTCATGGTGGACGGGCGCGAGCGCGCGCCGCTCGCCGCCGCCGGGGATATGTACCTGGACAAGAGCGGCAAGCCGCTGCCACGCGCCTCGCTGGACGGCGCACTGGCGGCAGGCATTCCGGGCGAGCCGGCCGCGCTGGTACATGTCGCCCACAAATACGGTCGCCTACCGCTCGCGCGCAGTCTGGCACCGGCCATCCGGCTCGCACGCGAGGGCTTCCCCGTCAGCGAGGAGTATGTCGGCAAGGCCAAGTTTCGGCTGCAGGTGCTGCGCCGCCACCGGCGCGCAGCCGCCATCTATCTCGACGACGGTGCCCTACCCGAGCCGGGTTGGATGCTGCGCCAGCCAAGGCTCGCGCAGACTCTGGAAACGCTCGGCCGAGAGGGCCGCGCCGGTTTCTATGCGGGACCGGTAGCCGCGGAAATGGTACGGGCGGTACGCGCCGCCGGCGGCATCTGGCGTCTGGAAGATTTGCGCCGCTACCGCGTGCTGGAGCGCGAGCCGGTGGTCTTCGGCTACCGCGGCTACACCGTGACCGCGGCGGCACCACCCTCGGCCGGCGGGATAGGCCTTGCCACCATGCTCAATATTCTGGAGGGCTACGATCTCGAGACCCTGGACAAGGCCACGCGCGTGCATCTCACGGTCGAGGCCATGCGCCGCGCCTACCGAGACCGCCAGCGCTACCTGGGCGATCCGGACTTCGTTGCCATCCCCCGCGCCCGGTTGACCTCCGAGGCCTATGCCGCGAAGCTGCGCGCCGGTATCGAGCTGCACCAGGCGACGCCCAGTGCGGCGCTAAGCGATGCGCCGGCCCCAGTAGGGGCGGACACCACCCATTTCTCCATCATCGATGCCAAGGGCAACCGCGTCGCCGCCACGCTTTCCATTAACTATCCCTTTGGTGCCGGGGTCGTGGCCGGCAAAACCGGCGTGCTGTTAAACGACGAGATGGATGACTTCGCCAAGCAACCCGGCCTCGCCAACGTCTACGGCTTGGTGGGCGGACAGGCCAACACTATCGAGCCCGGCAAGCGGCCGCTGTCCAGCATGACACCCACTTTCGTCGAGGGCCACGGCAGGGTAGCTATTCTCGGCACACCAGGCGGCAGCCGCATCATCACCATGGTATTGCTCGGCATTCTGGAATTCACCGAAGGCGAGGGGCCGACCGCTTGGGTCACGCGGCCGCGTTACCACCACCAGTATCTGCCGGACGTGATCCAACACGAGCCGAGCGCCCTAGCTGGCGTACGCGAGCGTCTGCGCGCCATGGGCCATGCGCTGCGTGACGTGGGGCGGCGCTACGGCGACATGCAGGCCATTATGTGGGATCGGGCGAGCGGCCGGCTGGAGGCCGCCTCGGACCCACGCGGCATCGGCAGCGCCCGGGTGGTGCATTTGCACGCAACGGCGAAGCCAGGCGAATGACACGCCTGCACCAGGGCCATCGCACGTGACCCCGCACGGGGT
>JAKDMK010000395.1 GCA_030452365.1 Nitrococcus sp. | reverse complement strand
AACTGCGCGCTGGTGAGTGACATCTCGAAGGCGACGATCTGCGCCAATTGTTCCGCTGTGGGCGCATTCACCGCCTGGGCGTGCCCCAAAATGGCGC
Organism: Nitrococcus sp.; assembly: GCA_030452365.1. Classification (GTDB taxonomy): domain Bacteria; phylum Pseudomonadota; class Gammaproteobacteria; order Nitrococcales; family Nitrococcaceae; genus Nitrococcus. Next base: position 3,052 of record JAKDMK010000395.1, on the reverse strand, counting down.
CCTGCGCCTGGTTAGTCAAACTTTCCACCAGGATGTCATGCGCCTCGCCGTCGTCCAAGGGCGGCAGAAACGCCTTGGTGGTTTCGCGTCCATCCCACATGACGCCGGTAACGAAGCGCAAGTTGGTTGACGGCAACGGCCGCCGGAACAAGGACAGTTCCTCGACACTGGCATAACCGTAAGGGTCGTCGACGCCCTCAAGGATGAATTCGGCATTCGCCGGGATAGGAAGTCCAACCCGAATGACGCCGTACTTGAGCAGCATGCTGTAGGCTTCTCGCCGTTTCGCCTCGGTGGATACGTCCGCCCGGGGTGAATTGGCGCCGTCCACGACCCGGAATATGGGGTCGGCACCGTTGGTGGCCTCAAAGCGTGCGCGAATCCGCGCCGCGCTGGTGCCCCAGCCGGCCTCCAGCACGTGGCAGGTATTGCAACTGCGCCCGTTGCTGCCAAGGCTTTGAAAAAAGGCATTGGAGGTGTCAATCTCGCCACCCGGAACGTCGGTCCCGAGCTTTCCGCTTGGGTTACGCGTAATTAATAGGTCATTCTGGTGGCGCCGCTTAAAATGCGAATCGGCTTTGGCAGCGATTGCGACATCCGACAAGAAAGCGGACAAGACAACTGCCGAAAACACAGTAACGCAAACCGTTACTGCAATTTCCCTTAGGCTCATGGTCGTTCCCTCGCTCGTTATTGGTCGTGCCCTATTTGGATACGGTTGATACATCAAGCTACGACGACACTGGGCATCGGACCCGGTCTTGAGGAAGCGCACATGCCTCGATCGATTTCGTCTCTCGTTTTCGGCAGAGGAATTTATGAGTCAAACACGCTGCCCCCAAGGCACCCGAATCCATGTCCGATTCAGCCGTCATAACGGCAAACAAACGCGTGGTCGGCACCTGCGATGGCCGCCGCCATCCGGCGTACATCGATCATCCGTTGGTGCCGCTGGTTGCCCGCGCATCTATGAGAGCGCCTGCGGCTATGCCAATGGTGATGACGCCAACGTACTCTACATCGACTAAACGCGTATATAGTCTAAAGACATATAGTACTACGTCTAACGGCGTATAGTACCCCGGCCGAAAGCGTAATGTACATCGACCAAAGGTTCAAGTGCGCGATCGGCCACGGGCAGACAGTCGGTGTGCCCGAGATCAGCCACCGTGCAGCGAGGCTTGCGGACCACTAAGCCACCCCCGATGATGTGCCCTGCCGAATTCATGGCTGCAGACTATCTGAGCGTGGCAACCCTGTTCAGCGGGAATGTGGGACAGTGTGAGGTCAGAGACCGGTCTTTCTGTTCGTTATATCGTCGCTGTGGATGTTTGAGCGTTGACCTCGGTCTGAGCGGCTGGGCTAGTGCCCCAAAGTAGCTGTAGTGCGGCTAATTAAACGATTTTAGCTTGCGTTTACTCTCTTTTCCTTGTACACATCTCTCATCACTCAATCGACAATAAAGGATCCCTATTATGCGAAATTCTCTCATCCGGTTCACAATGGCCAGCGCCCTCATTACCAGCCTCTGCCTCCTTGCGCTACCCTTCAAGGCGGAAGCCAGAATGGGGCTGGGCTATTTCGATAGTGACAATCTGACGAGGCGGGGGGACAACCTGAGCGCGCTCTATTCGGTGAACAAGGATTGGGCCCAGGCTTTTTTCGGCGTTTATAATACTAATGACGGTCTCAGCTTCTCGATCGGCGGAGCGTATAAGTTCACGGTCTTGGGGGACCAAAAGTCGGGGCTTCATATCGGTCCGGGCTTGGCCATGGGCACGGTGAACGATAAGTTTCTCTTCTCAGCCTTCGGACTGGCCGGCTTTCACTATACAGTCTTCGATCGCGTGATGCTTAGTGTGGACGGCGGACCTATTCTCACCCTGGTCGACGATGAGGTGGACTTTTCTCTGGAACCGGCGGGTAACCTGCTCGGCCTCAGCATCCATTACCTCTTCTGAACCAACCGGTTTAGGAGCACGGAAGCGGACTGCGGCCGCCAAAGCCCTCCGGTCCGCATTGTGTTCCGCCTGTCATGGGCCGCATGGCGGCAGTGGACAGCCCCCGTCCATGTCGCCGGAAGAAGTCGCAGAAGAGACCCGTAAAATGCGCGCAGAGCGGGTTTCCCAGAACGCCGGTTGATGAACGCCGCCACGAAGCCGATACGTCCTCCGCTTCCAGAAAGGAACACGCAGCCTCAGCTGCTACAATATAATACGATACTAACACTCGCCTTTATCTATGCCGATGACCGCGGCCCGGCTCAGGCACGGCTGCGGCTACCGTTCGCGGCGATCAAATAGCTCGACCGGAAGTAACAGGACGTGATTCAAGAACTGCTGGAGGGTATGACCGTCAAGTATGAGGCTCGGCGTAGGGTAGCAACCGGTTAAATGCCCAGGCGTTTCGAGTATCATTTCGAGTGGGATCCGGCCAAGGCCGCCCGCAACCGCCAGAAACACGGCGTCGGCTTCGAGCTTTCGGCTACGGTGTTCCGGGATCCAATGGTGTTGTCACGCTTTGATAACGAGCACAACGAGACGGAGGAGCGCTGGATAACCCTCGGGCAGGCCGAGAACGGCAGCCTGCTGGTGGTGGTCCACACCTTTCAGGAGATCGACGAACACAACGCCGCCGTGCGGATCATCTCGGCACGCGCGGCCACCACACGCGAGCAACGAGCCTACGAGAGTACACCATGAAAGAGGAATATGACTTTTCCAATGCCGAGCGCGGCAAGTTCTATCGGTCCAATGCCAAGCTGAATCTGCCGGTGTATCTCGATGAGGACGTACGCGCTTACCTAGCCAACAAGGCCAGGAGCAAAAACGTCGAGGTCAACGACATCGTCAACGACCTGCTGCGCAAGGATATCGAGGTAATGCAAGGGGTGAAATGAAAACTATTTATATCAATTGGTTGTATTGTCAGCGCACCGCCACAGTGGGTAATGGGCCGCCCACTACGCCGCTCACCTCGACGATGGTCCCTGCCAGATCGGGGAGTCCCAAAACGCGGGCGGCGCGCTGGCTCGCCGGATCGTCCGGATCGC
>JAKDMK010000080.1 GCA_030452365.1 Nitrococcus sp. | reverse complement strand
GTTGATCAGCAGGTCAACGGCAGCGGCCGGCGGCTGCTCACCGAGCAAAACGGGCTCATCGTCTGCCTGCGCGGCCGTTGCATGAGGTATAAAGCTGCCGGCCCGGAAGGTCCACAGGCGCAGATCCAGCGCTTGCGTGAGTGTGCTACCGGCGGTGAGGATAAATACCCGATAACCTTGCCGATACGCTTTCTCGGTGAGCCGGCAGCAGAATAGCTCACGCGCATCGGCATCACTGGTACCCAGCAGATAGAAATCGATACGGGGTGCCTGCGCCATCGGCTAGCCGTGTTCCCTGACGCGGTCGAGGATGAATTGGACCAGCAGAGGTACCGGCCGGCCGGTCGCGCCTTTTTGCTCTCCGCTTTTCCAGGCCGTGCCCGCAATGTCCAGGTGAGCCCAACGCTGTTTTTTGGTGAAACGCGACAGAAAGCAAGCGGCGGTAATAGTGCCCGCATCGCGCCCACCGATGTTCGCCATATCGGCGAAATTGCTCTTGAGCTGCTCTTGATATTCATCCCACAACGGCAGCTCCCACGCCCGATCGCCGGCGCCATTACCCGCTGCCAATAGCTCGTTTATCAGAGGTGTGCTGTTGCCGAGCAAACCGTGGGCGTGATGGCCTAGTGCAACGATACAGGCCCCGGTGAGTGTCGCGAGGTCGACGATGGCCTCTGGCTCGAAACGCTCGCTATAAGTGAGCGCATCGCACAGGACCAAGCGCCCTTCGGCGTCGGTGTTTAGAATCTCCACCGTCTGCCCCGATAGCGTGGTGACGATGTCGCCGGGCTTGCTGGCGTTGCCGTCCGGGAGATTCTCGCTCGCCGCCACCATGCCGATCACATTGACCGGCAGCGCCAGCTCGGCGACCGCTTGAATGGTACCGAACACACTGGCCGCACCGCACATGTCGAACTTCATCTCATCCATGGCCTGTCCCGGCTTGAGCGAGATGCCCCCGGAATCGAAGGTAATGCCCTTGCCGAGCAGGACATAAGGGCGCGCCTTTGCCCCCGCGCCCTGATAGTGCATGATGATGAGCCGAGGTTCCTGGCGGCTGCCGCGTGCCACCGAGAGCAAAGCCCCCATCCCTAGCTTTTCCATCTCCTTGGGGCCGAGGATCTCGACCTGCAGTGTCTGCAGGCGACCGGCCAGTTGCTGTGCCTGCTGCGCGAGATAGCTCGGTGTACAGATATTCGCGGGCAGATTGCCCAAGTCCTTCGCGAACGTCATGCCACGAGCAATAGCGCCACCGATCTCGGCGGCCCGCTCACCGGCACCGAGATCGCGCCGGCCCGGCACGCTCAAGGTAAGCTTGCGCAGCGGACGCCGTGGGCTATCCTGCTTGCTCTTAAGGCTATCGAAACGATAAAGTGAACCGGCAACGCTGATTATGGCATCGCGAACCCGCCAGGCCACATCGCGGCCTTTGACGTTGAGCTCCGTCAAGTAGGTGATCGCTTCCACTGCACCACTGTCCTGCAGTCGGCTAATCATGGCGGCGAGCACTTGGCGATAGGCCCCGTCATTGAACTCTCTCTCGCGGCCACAGCCGATCATCAGCACGCGCTCACAGAGCACGTCTGGTACATTGGTCAGCAGCAGATTCTGGCCCAACCTACCTTCCATGTCGCCCCGGCGTACCAGGCCGGAGAGGAAATTATTGCTCGCCTTGTCCAGCTGGGCGGCGGCTTGGGAGAGGCGGCGCGGCTCGAAAACACCGACCACGACGCAGGCCGAACGCTGTTTCTCCGGACTACCGCTCTTGACCAAATATTCCATCGCTGACTCCTTGTGCTTATTGAAAAAATACTGCAACAGCGGCGCCGCCGTGGCAACACAGCGCCCCAACATCGGGGCGGGAATGAGCGGAAAAACGCTATCGTAATGCAATTTGCGGGCGCACTTTGCAGAATAGTGCAGATCCGAGCAGATTTGTGCGTATGAGCCGGATTAGCCGCTATTTGATGGCAGAAGTCGGATGGAGCTGGTTAGCTGTGACCGTGGTCCTGCTGGTGGTGCTTTTGACCAATCGGCTGGTGCGTTTTTTGGCCGATGCCGCCAGCGGCGATGTTCCCGCGAATCTCGTCTTCGTGCTGTTGGGCCTGAAGGCCCTGGCCAATTTAGGCATCGTGCTCCCTGCAAGCTTTTTCCTCGCTATTGTCATGGCGCTGGGGCGCTTGTATCGCGACTCCGAGATGGCGGCTATGGCCGCCTGTGGCGTTGGACCGCGGGAGCTTCTACGGGCTTTGTTGCTGCTGGCTGTGCCATCCGCCTTGCTGGTGGGCTATTTGTCGCTGGTCGTCGCCCCCTGGGCGGAGGATACCGTGCAGCGTGTCCTGGCGCAGGCCCAGCAGTCGAATCGCCTGCAGGGCGTGCGCCCAGGCCGGTTCCTCGAATTAGGGGCAGGGCAGGCGGTGGCCTACGTCACCTCGGTTGATGCCGAGGGGGTCATGCACGGCCTCTTCGCTCGAGCGGAGCAGGACGGCAAGCCGGTGCTGATCACGGCGGAACGGGCCCGCCGGGAGGTGGACCCCAATACCGGCACTCAATTTTTGGTGCTGCTCGATGGCTACCGTTATCAGGGCGTGCCCGGACACGGCGAGTGGCGGGTCATCCACTTCCGTCAACACGGATTGAACCTTGGCACATCAGGGCCCGCGCACGTCAACGTGCACCGTGATGCGCTCACGAGCTGGCAGCTTTGGCAGACAGAGACTCTCGCTGCCCAGGCAGAGTTGCAGTGGCGGCTATCCATGCCGCTGGTGACTCTGGTGCTGACCTTGCTTGCACTGCCGCTTAGCAAAAGCGCACCGCGCGAGGGGCGCTATGCGAAGCTGATAACGGCTGTGTTGGCCTATGTGCTCTACTTCAACCTCCTCGAGGTTGCACAAGAGCTACTGAGCGACGGGCGTTACCCGGCCGGCTTGGGCCTCTGGTGGGTGCACGCCCTCATGTTGGGTATAGCCTCCACCGCGCTGCAGCTTCGCTTCCAAGTCCTGCACCGGCGGCCGTCCGCCGGCAGCACGCGCAAGCTATGAATCTGCTCGACCGCTATATAGCACGCAACGTGATTGCCGGCACTCTGGCCGTGCTGTTGGTGATCGTCTCACTCGATGTGCTGTTCGGCTTTCTTCAGGAAAGTCAGGAAAGCGAAGGAAATTACACGGTTTGGCTCGCGCTGCTCTATGTGCTGCTTACGACACCTAACAGTGCCTATCAGGCATTTCCCTTCGCTACCCTCATCGGCAGCTTAGTCAGCCTCGGTGCGCTAGCGGCACGCTCCGAGCTAATCGTAATGCGCGGGACCGGGATCTCAGCGCTGGCGATCGCGCGCCCCCTGGTCATAACGGGCCTGTTCCTCGCCCTGGTGGCCATGGGAATCGGTGAGTGGCTCGCGCCATGGACCAACCGCCTTGCTATCGAGCTGCAGACGAACGCCATCGGCGCGGGGCTATCGGTGAGCGGGGAATCAGGCTTCTGGGCACGCGACGGCAAGCGCTATGTGCACGCGCGGCGTGTGCCGCAGGCGAAGGTGCTGGAAAATCTTGCAATTTATTTCTTGCGCGGCGCTCGCCTGGACCACATTACAACGGCTTGGCGCGCTCATTACGACAATGGGGCCTGGGTGCTCCTTGCACCGGTCACCACGCGGTTCGTCACTGACGGCAGCGTCCGCGTCAGCCACACGGCCAGTGCTCGCTACCGCAGTGAGCTCAACCCCACTGTGCTCGATGTGGTGGTGATGGAGCCGGAAACTCTGCCTATTACAGAACTGTGGACCTACAGCCGTTATCTCGAGCGCAATGGGCTAGACAGCAGCCGCTATCGGCTGGCGTTTTGGGTGAAAATGGCCACGCCTCTCGCTACCGTGACCATGCTGCTGCTGGCCGTGCCGCTGGTTTTCGGCTCGCTGCGCAGTGCCAACATGGGTCAGCGCATATTCATTGGCGTGCTGATCGGTATCGCCTTCTTTCTGTTGAACCGGTTGCTGACTCGGGCCGCTCTGGTCTTCGGCCTGCCGCCTCTGATCAGTGCGCTGGGGCCGACCGTTTTGTTCTTGGCTATCGCGATCGGTGGGCTCGCGCGCCTTTCCCGCCGTAGCGCTTGACGATCACCCGAGTGCCGGAGAGGCGGTCCTGCCAGGCCAAGCGATCACGGTCCAGCAGCAGCCAGAGAATGCCCATTCCCAGCGGCAGCCAGGCCAGCAGCGCCGCGACGAAGCGCAAAGCGGCATCACGCCAGCGCAGCCGCGTGCCGTCGGCCCGGATCAGGCGCAACCGCCAAGCTTGCATGCCGAGGGTACAGCCGGCATGGGTCCAAGAACCTACGAAAAAGCCAAATGCGACCAGCAATAAGCTGAGCTGATAGACATGATAGACGGGTACGCCAGGTTTGATTGCCTCGCCGTGGCTCGCAAGGAGCAGCCAGAGCGCCGTTGTAAGCATCCACAGTGCAAGCAGTATCAGGGCATCGTAGGATGTGGCCGCTAGGCGCCTGAGTAGGCCTGCGGTTGGCGAGCCGATCGAGCCGGGTGGGGTATCGCTTGTCATGCAAAGCCGCTAGCGTCCGGTTTAAGATTTACACAAATTCAATTGGTTGCTGTGATGCCCTGGTGCGTTCTGCTTGGACTTTGGGTGCTTGCCTTTCTCGCTACAGGTTGTAGCGAGTTCGACTACGGCCGCGGCTACCTCCCGCCGCATGCCAGCGGTCCACCGCCAACCGTATATACCGTGCGCCGTGGCGATACGCTGTTCTCCATCGCCTGGCGCTATAACCTGGATTATCGCAGCATCGCCCGTTGGAGTGGCGTGGAACCACCCTATACGATCTATCCCACGCAGCGCCTGCGCCTGCGCCCGCCCGTGGCTCCAAGCCAGAGCACGGCAAGGGGCTCGCATCGGGTGACATCTGCGGCAAAGCCGCGGCCTGCCTCCAAGGCTCCCGTGCCGGAGCCCGTTTCCACGCCGGATTCCGAGATCGTCTGGCAGTGGCCTGCCCAGGGTAGCATTGCGCGGCGCTTTCATCCCGATGGCACGGGCATGCAGGGGATCATGCTCCAAGGTCGCCTGGGCGAGCCGATTCGGGCCGCGGCGGCCGGTCGCGTTGTCTACAGCGGCAACGGGCTGCCGGGCTACGGGAACCTGATCATCGTCAAGCACAACAGCGTTTATCTCACCGCCTACGGCTACAACCGCGAGCTGCTTGTGCACGAGGGCGATCAAGTCCATGCGGGCGAGATCATCGCGCGCATGGGCTTTGGCCCCGCGCATCAGCCGGCGGCCCACTTCGAGATACGGCGTAACGGCGAACCGGTGGACCCATTGCGGTATTTGCCGCCACACTGAGGGCTGAGCTCAGGCATTGCGCCGGATATTTCGTGGGCATATATTGGGCGAACCAGAAAAACAACGCTGGTTTTTCCGGCGCTGCCTACGCAACAAGGCGGTGCTGAACGCCTGCGGTCCGCAATTCTAGGCGGACCTGACGGAGGGGAAGCCATGGCGAAGAAGCAAGCGGTGGAGATCGACAAGGAAATCGCGCCAGAAAACCTCGATCTCTCGGAAGATGAGTTTGTTCTCGACGAACCGGACGAGACAGAACGCTCCGCAGCGAGGAAGACAGAGCATCAAGACACGCTCGATCCCACCCAGATTTATCTCAATGAAATTGGCTACTCGCCGCTGTTAGCCGCCGAGGAGGAAGTATATTACGCGCGCCGCGCCCAACGCGGTGACGAATTGGCGCGCAAGCGAATGATCGAAAGTAATTTGCGCCTGGTGGTCAAGATTGCGCGTCGCTACATGAATCGCGGGCTCGCCTTTCTTGACCTGATCGAAGAAGGCAATTTGGGCCTCATTCGTGCAGTGGAGAAGTTTGATCCTGAGCGTGGGTTTCGTTTTTCCACCTATGCCACGTGGTGGATACGCCAGACCATAGAGCGTGCGATCATGAATCAGACCCGCACGATCCGGCTGCCGATACACGTAATCAAGGAGATCAACCAGTGCCTGCGCATCGCACGCCAATTGGTGCAGAGACTGGACCACGAGCCGACGCTCACTGAGATCGCGACGGCGATGGATCGCTCCATTGAGGATGTTCGTCACATGATGGGGTTCAACGAAGGGGTGACCTCCGTCGATATCCCGATCGGCAAAGATGCCGACCGTGTTCTGCTGGATGCGATTCCGGATGAGGTGAACCTGGATCCATTCGCCGCGCTGCAGGATGAGGATGTCGTCTCCCATCTCGACGCTTGGCTCAATGAGCTCACGGAAAAGCAGCGAGCGGTGGTGGAACGCCGTTTCGGACTGCATGGCTATGAAAAGTCGACGTTGGAACAGGTGGGTGACGAAATCGGCGTGACGCGTGAACGTGTCCGCCAGATTCAGATCGATGCGCTGAAAAAATTGCGTGAGGTAATGGAACGCTCGGGCTTCTCGCAGGACAATATCTTCCACTGAGCGTCCCGGTGGTCAGCGGTAGATGTGGGCCTGTTGACATCCGCCCACGGCGTCGCGCGCGTTGCGTTGAAATGGCTCGCGAGGCTTGTGATGCGTCAGCCGATGATCAGGGCGGCGACTACCCGGCGGCCTTCGTGCGTCAGGATGTTATAGGTGCGGCAGGCCGAATGCGTGTCCATGACCTCAAGGCCGATATCCCGCTCAAGCAGGCTGAGCATGATGTCCCGGGACGGGAAATGCTGACGCTGCCCGGTACCGAGTAGCACAACATCGGGTGCGAGCTCGATTATTGGATCCATGTGCGTGCGATCGAGATCCTCGAAGTGGCCGGGTGACCAGTCGCAAAGGAGCCTATCCGGAGTTACGATGACACTGGTTTCGATCACCTGCCCGTTGATACTGATCCGACCGGGCGCATAGTTTGTGATCCAATAGGCCGCGGCATCGGAATTTTCAAGTATCATCTTCATCTTTATCACAATGACCGCTGTGGCAAGCGGCGTTGCGTTGACAGTGCTTCCACCAACAGGCCGCTTGCCATAACACTTCGCGTTTTATTGTAGCGCATCCAGATCCATCCCACACGGCTGGTAAATAACTGTATGTCTTCGAGATCAAGAGCGGCGACGATTGTGGAGCAACAACCCGAATTGAACGATGAGTTCCCGCGCATCAAACGCCTGCCGCCTTATGTATTCAATATAGTCAATGAGCTGAAGGCGAGCGAGCGCGCGCGAGGCGAGGACATTATCGACTTTGGCATGGGCAATCCGGACCGCCCGACTCCGGCGCACATCGTCGAGAAGTTAAACGAGGTGGCGCAACGTCCTGACACCCACCGTTACTCCATGTCACGAGGGATCCCGCGGCTGCGTAAGGCCATCACTGACTGGTACGCGCGGCGCTTTGATGTCGAGCTTGATCCGCAGACCGAGGCCATCGTCACCATTGGCTCGAAGGAGGGATTGGCGCACTTGGCGCTCGCTACATTGGGACCAGGGGACAATGTCCTGGTGCCCAACCCCTCCTATCCCATCCATCCCTACGGCGTGGTGATCGCGGGCGCCGATATCCGCCACGTGCCGCTGGTTCCAGGCAACGACTTCTTCGCCGAATTGGAGAAGGCGGTCAAGGACACCTGGCCCAAACCGAAGATGCTGATCCTCAATTTTCCGGCAAATCCGAGCACACAGTGCGTCGATCGGGAATTTTTCGAGCAACTGGTCGCCGTCTGCCGTGAGCATGGCATCTGGATTGTTCATGACCTGGCTTATGCAGATATCGTCTTCGACAATTACGTTGCGCCCTCGGTCTTACAAGTGCCGGGCGCCAAGGCGATAGCCGTGGAGTGCTTCTCGCTGTCGAAAAGCTATAACATGCCGGGCTGGCGTGTTGGTTTCGTAAGTGGCAACCGCAAGCTGATCGCCGCGCTGGCGCGCATGAAGTCGTATCTCGACTACGGCGTATTTACGCCCATCCAGGTCGCCGCCATTGCTGCCCTGGAAGGTCCTCAGGACTGTGTCGTCGAGATCCGCGAAACCTATCGTCGGCGCCGTGATGTTCTATGTGATGGCCTCGCTGCCGCTGGCTGGGAAGTGACGAAGCCAAAAGCGACGATGTTCGTATGGGCGCCCATACCACCGGAGTATCGCGCCATGGGCTCGCTTGAATTTACCAAGAAGCTGCTGTACGAGGCTAAGGTAGCGGTTTCTCCGGGAATTGGCTTTGGCGAGTACGGTGACGATCATGTCCGCTTCGGTCTGATCGAGAACGAGCACCGCACTCGGCAAGCTATCCGCGGAATCAAGCAGATGTTGCGCAAGGGCGGCGGGTCCTAACGAAAACGCCGAGTCCTAGAGCTCCAAGAGGGTAAATGCATTGACATCGACGGCGGTGAAAGTCGGTCTGCTGGGACTTGGCACGGTCGGTGCCGGCACGATCAACTTATTGGCGCGCAACGGTGATGAAATTACCCGCCGCGCCGGCCGAGCTATCGAAATTGTGCACGCCGCCACGCGCCATCTC
>JAKDMK010000394.1 GCA_030452365.1 Nitrococcus sp. | reverse complement strand
AATGCATCTTCCCGGAAAGCGAGCGCGACCGGGTCTACGATCTTTATGAGAAATACCGGATTTGGCTGGCCGAGGCCAGGCTCTACGACGTCAACCTCGTCGCGCAGGATTGGCAGATGCTGGCAGCGCCGCGTTACGATTTCATCATTGTCGATGAGGTTCAGGACCTTACCGCGGTGCAACTGGCGCTTGTGCTCAAGACGTTGAAAAAACCAGGCCACTTTCTGCTGTGTGGCGATTCGAATCAGATCGTCCATCCCAATTTCTTCGCCTGGAGCCGGGTAAAGAGCCTGTTCTGGCGTGACCCGCAGCTTGCCGAACGGCAGGAATTGCGTGTACTCACCGCCAATTTCCGCAATGGCCGCGAGGCGACGCGCGTCGCCAATACCCTGCTCAAGATCAAGCACAGGCGCTTCGGCTCCATCGATCGGGAAAGCAACTTCCTGGTCGACGCGGTGGGTGGCGAGGCGGGGCAGGTAGCCCTGCTGACAGACAAGGACAATGTCAAGCGTGATCTGGACCAGAAGATTCGCCAATCGACACAATTCGCTGTGCTGGTGATGCGAGACGAGGACAAGATCGAAGCAAAGAAGCATTTTTCCACGCCATTGCTTTTTTCCATCCACGAAGCCAAGGGGCTGGAATACGATAGCATCGTGCTCTACCGCTTCGTCTCCGACCATCGAGCCGAGTTTGCCGATATTGTGGAGGGCGTGGATAAGCGCGATTTAGCCACCGATGCGCTGGCGTACCGCCGCGCCAGGGACAAGAGCGACAAGTCGCTCGAAGTCTACAAATTCTTCGTCAATGCGTTGTACGTGGCGCTTACACGGGCGGTGAAAAATTTGTATCTCATTGAATCCGACACGGGTCATCCCCTCTTCAACCTGCTCGACGTTGCGGGAGAAGGGCCGGTCAAGATCGAGGCCAAGCAGGCAACGGTGGAAGACTGGCAGAAGGAGGCCCGAAAGCTCGAATTGCAGGGCAAGCAGGAACAGGCCGATGCCATCCGGCGCAGCATCCTGAAGCAGACCCCGCCACCGTGGCCGGTGTTCGACGCAGCAAGGGTGCAGGAATTGCTCATCAAGGTATTCCGCGAACGGGCGCCGGGCGGCAAGCCCAAGCAACAGCTCTACGAGATTGCCGCCTGCTACGACGAGCCGGTACTCGCCGCCTGGCTCGAGCAGGAGACCGGTTTCACCGGTGCGAAGAGCTTTTCAATGCAGCGTGCGAGCCTGGGGCGTAAAAGCTTCGTCAATTATTTCGCCGGCAATTTCAAGGAGATTTTGCGGCAGTGCGACCGGCATGGCATCGAACACCGCCTGCCGATGAATCAGACGCCGCTCATGGCGGCCGCGTCAGCCGGCAATGTACCTTTGGCCGAAGCCCTGATACAACGTGGCGCAAACCGGGAAACTACCGACCACTATGGCCGCAATGCGCTCCACTGGGCGATGCTGGAGGCGTTTCATGACCCGAAATTCGCAAAGGGTCCGTTTGCTGCCCTCTATGAAATCCTGGCCCCGGCAAGTGTCGATGTGAACACCGGCGAGCGACTGGTGCGCATCGACCGGCATCTATCCGAATACTTCCTTTTTCAGACCTTGTGGGTGCTGTTCAAATCGCGCTTCACGCATCGCCAGCGGCGACCCTCCGGAGCGTTCGAAACGCAGGTGATCCTGGACGCCTGGCAGCACCTGCCAGCCAACGTGGTGCGGCCGGAACGCAACAGGCGGCAGCATCTCTCCGGTGTGCTCGCAAGAAACGAGGTGACGCGGAAGTACCCCTACAACCGCGATCTCTTCAAACGGATGGAGCAGGGCTGGTACCAGTTCAACCCGACGCTCTCGGTGCGCCGTCGGCAGGGGGAGGAGGAAACCTGGGTGCCTGTCTATCAGGCGCTCAATCTGCCCTTCATCAGCGAGTTCGCCTGGGATTTTGTCTGGAACCGCATCGATGAATATCTGGCGCTATCGGGGCTACCCGGTCGCACAGTGCCGATTGCCGCCGAGCGCGCAGTCGCGCGCGAGCAGGCAGCCGACTATGAACGCAAGCAACGAGAGGCCGAACGGCATGCGGCATTCGAGCGGTGGAGGGCTGAGCAGGAGGCGGCGCGAAAGCCACGAACGGGAGAGGCGCCAAAATGGGGCACCCGCGAGGCCAGGCAACGTGAGATCGAGCGGATTCGAGCCGAAATCAAAGCGAGGCAGAAGCGCTGATGCGGAGGAATTGGCAGCTATCTCAAAAATCAATGGAAAACAGTGGCTTGGGGGGCGAATAGCGAAAGTTGGGTTAGCTTGGAATCAATAGCGGATCAATTGGCGCCATCCGAAACCATCGCCCTGGCCGGCCACACCGATCCAATCCGGCTCGCAGTTCAAAGCGCTGCTCAGCATGGTTTGCGCAAGCAACGGGGTATTATTCTTCTGACTCAAATGAGCCGCAATAACGTGCTGCAGGCGACTGCAATCGAGACTTGACAGGAGCCTCGCGGAAGCGCCGTTCTCCAGGTGCCCAAAACGGCCGCCGACGCGTTGCTTGAGGCTACTCGGGTAGTCGCTGTTCGCGAGCATTTGGGCATCATGATTACATTCCAGCACCAGCGCATGGCAGTGGCTCAAGACCGCCTCGATGTGAGGGGTGGAGCACCCGGTGTCGGTCAATACGCCGAGCCGGAATACGCCATCGCCGAACACAAATTGGACCGGTTCCCGGGCGTCGTGCGGAACCGGATAAGGCTCTATCTCGATATCGCCAATGGAAAAACGCTGATGGCTATCTATGATGTTGATCGGCGGCAGGAATGCAAACGTCTTCTTGACCTCACGCATCGTCCCGTGCGTCAGCCATACGGGAATATCGAATTTGCGCGCAAACCGCGCTACACCGCCGATATGGTCGTCATGCTCGTGCGTGACGACGATTCCGTCTATCATGCCGGGATCGAGTCCGAGCCGGGAAAGACGGGCAATGGTTTCTTTCAGCGTAAACCCGCAGTCCAGTAGCAACCGGGTGTCCGCCACCTCGACCACAAGCCCGTTTCCCTGTGAACCGCTGCCTAAACAGGCGAAGCGCATGACCGGATAACTGACATGTAAGCTCCCCCAGGGAAATTATGCCGTTCGTTACACAAGGGGAGATTGCGCCGGCTTGGG
>JAKDMK010000011.1 GCA_030452365.1 Nitrococcus sp. | reverse complement strand
TCAAGATCCCCGATGGGGATCCTGGTCATTCCATCACCATACTTGACCGCTAAAGGTCCAATCACCCTCAAAAAAGTTGGTCATGCTCAGCGCCTTGGCCAAGGCGTTGGCACTCATTTCTAGCGGTCCAAGATAGGCAGACCTGCTGTGCCGCAAAGGTCAGCACTGGCGGATCAGGTCCGCCGGACGACGCGCCCGGGCCGAAGGGTTCTGATCAATGCGGCCTGGGATATGGCAGGGTGATCGAGCGCCAGCGTTTTCCGTCGTTCGGAGCCGATGCGCAAGGCTTCGCCGTAGATGACGTTGGGGCCATCGTGGGGTGGCAGATCGGCCAGCAGCTTGAGTGTCAGCACGTTGCCTCCGTCGGGACGCTTGTCGCCAAGCACGCCGTTGTAGAGCAGGTAGTAGGCGACGCCGCTGGGATCAGCTATTGAGGGTGCGCTTAAGTGGGTTCCGCCGGACTTGCAATGCTTAAGGGTAGGAGTAGGATTAAATCCTACTAACAACCTGGAGCCAGCCATGCGCTCGACCCAGCAATTCAGCATCACTTTGCCGAACGAGATGGCGGACGTGGTGAAAGCCAAGGTCGCCTCCGGCGAGTACGCCACCGAAAGCGAGGTCATCCGCGATGGCCTGCGCACGCTGCTCGCGCGTGACCGCGCCGTGGAAGCCTGGCTGCGCGAGGAAGTCGTGCCGGCCGCCCAGGCGCTCAAAGCCGATTCCGGCCGGGCGTTGTCGCCCGGCCAGGTGCGCGAGCAGCTGGCCAGCCGGCGCCGCAGTCGTTCGGGTGCGGGTAAGGCGTGAGCTACCGCGTCCAGTTCGCGCCCGAAGCGCTGGAGCAGCTGGATGCGCTCGAAGGCTATATCGCGCACGTCGACTCGTCTGCCGTGGCCGCTCGCTATGTCGATGCCATTGTCGCCTACTGCGAAAGTCTGGAGACGTTCCCGGAGCGTGGGGTACGTCGGGATGACCTGCTACCCGGTTTGCGCATCACGAACTATCGGCGCAACGCGGTGATCGCGTTTGCGTTGGATGCAGGCGCCGAAACGGTGACCATTCTCGGTGTGTTCTATGGCGGGCGTGATTACGAGGCCATCATGCAGGGCGATCCAGATAGCTTATGAGCTGATCGGACCGGCAAGGCGATACAACAAGCACAAGAACGGGACGCGAGCCCAGGGGAATTGCAATGCCGTGGTTGGAAGCGCTGGATCGCCATCAGTCCCGGATGCGCCACGATAATACTGTACATATGCGCAGTTTGCCGCCGGATGGCCGTTCCCGCAGCCTGGGGTAGCGTCGAGCTGAACTGATGGTTGGTGCGCGCGGGTTGGGTAGTCGCTTACCGGTATCGCTAGACCGCGTACCCTTTCGAAGGGGAAGCCGCCCGCGCGGCGGATCGAGAGATCTGGTCGAGCGTATTGGTACCAGCGAAACATGATGCGCCGTAGGCCGAAACCGCACAGCGAGCAATCCGCGAAGTAAAGCCTTGCAGTTTTGGTATCTTCGCTATGGCCATGACTGAGTTTCACCCGGCCGTCCGATCCTGGTTCGAGCGCGCTCTCGGCGAGCCCACTGCCATGCAGCTACGCGCCGGGGCCGCCATCCGCGCCGGTGGGCATGCGCTGATCGCCGCCCCAACGGGCTCCGGTAAGACCTTGGCCGCGTTCCTCGCGGCCATTGACTCCCTGGTGCGTGAGGGGCTGGAGCAGGCTCTCGCCGAGCGCACGGCGGTGCTCTACATCTCGCCATTGCGGGCCTTGTCCAATGACGTACAGCGCAATCTGCAGATTCCCCTAACCGGAATCCAGGCTGAGCTCGCACGGCAAGGGCTGAGCGCGGTCGAGATCCGCGCCTGGGTGCGCACCGGTGATACGCCGCCAACCGAGCGCCGGCGTATGCTGCGCCAGCCGCCGCACATCACCGTGACCACGCCTGAATCGCTTTATATCCTGCTGACCTCGAAGTCCGGTCGAGAGATGTTGGCTAGCGTGCGCACGGTGATCGTGGATGAGATTCACGCTCTGGCGGGCAGCAAGCGCGGCGCGCATCTTGCCTTATCCTTGGAGCGACTTGCCAACCTCGCTACACGCTCGCTACAGCGCATTGGTCTGTCGGCCACGCAGAAGCCCATTGCCGACATCGCGGCGTTTCTCGTCGGTGATCACGGTGCATGTAAGATCATCGATGTCGGTTTCGCCCGCGAGCGTGATATGGCCCTGGAAGTGCCCGGTGCGCCATTGTCCGCCGTGCTGGCCAATGAGGTTTGGGATGAAATCTATGACCGCCTGGCGGCATTGATCGACACCCACCGCACGACTCTTGTCTTCGTCAACACGCGGCGCTTGTGTGAGCGAGCCACGCGCCACCTCGCCGAGCGTCTGGGAGCGGCTGCGGTCACCTCGCATCACGGCAGCTTGGCACGCGAGCATCGCCTGGAGGCCGAGCGCCGGCTGAAGACAGGCAACCTGCGCGTCCTGGTGGCAACCGCCTCGCTCGAGCTCGGTATCGATATCGGCGATGTGGACCTGGTCTGCCAGCTCGGCTCGCCGCGCGCGATCAGTGCGTTGCTGCAACGGGTAGGCCGCTCTGGGCACGGTATCGAGCGTGTGCCGAAAGGACGGTTGTTCCCGCTCACCCGCGATGATTTGGTGGATTGCACTGCGTTGCTCGATGCCGTGCGGCGCGGCGAGCTGGACCGAATCCGCAGCCCGCTCGCGCCGCTTGATGTGCTCGCGCAGCAGATCGTCGCCGAGCTGGCGGCTGTCGGCGAGTACACGGAGACCGATTTGTACCGCACCGTGACGCGAGCCTGGCCCTATCGCGGGCTCGAGCCCGAGACATTCGAGGCCGTGGTGCAGATGCTGGCGCAGGGCTTCACCTCACGTTGGGGGCGCCGTGGCGCCTATCTGCACCGCGACCGTGTAAATGCCCGTCTGCGCGCGCGCCGCGGCGCGCGTTTGGCAGCCATTACCAATGGCGGCGCCATCCCGGATCAGTTCGACTACGATGTCATGCTCCAGCCCGAGGATTTGCGGGTCGGTTCCGTCAACGAGGACTTCGCCTTCGAGAGCATGCCCGGCGATGTCTTCCAATTGGGCAATACCGCCTATCGCATTCTCAAGGTCGAGTCCAGCCGAGTTTACGTGGAGAACGCGCGCGGGGCGCCGCCTAGCATCCCGTTCTGGGTCGGTGAGGCGCCGGGGCGCACGGACGAGCTCTCGATCGCCGTCTCGCGCTTGCGCGTGGCCGTGGATGCACGCCTCGCCGAGGGCGGGGCGGCGCTGGCCCGCGATTACCTGATCGATGCGCATGGGCTGAGCGCGGGCGCCGCCGATCAGCTTGCCGATTACCTGGGCGCGGCGCGGCAGGCGCTCGGGGCCTTACCCACCCAGGCCCACCTGGTGCTCGAGCGCTTTTTCGATGAGATCGGGGACATGCACCTGGTGCTGCATTCGCCCTACGGCTCTCGTCTCAACCGCGCCTGGGGCCTTGCCTTGAGGAAGCGCTTTTGCCGTCGGTTCAACTTCGAGCTGCAGGCCGCGGCGCTGGAGGACAGCATCGTTCTCTCGCTCGGTCCCACACATAGCTTTGCGCTTGAGGAAGTGGCGGGCTACCTGCGCAGCGCATCGGTACGCGCCGTGCTGACCCAGGCGTTGCTCGATGCACCCATGTTCAATGTCCGTTGGCGCTGGTGCGCCACCATTGCGCTTGCGGTGGCGCGCAGCCGCGGCGGCCGGCGGCGCCCGGCGCAATTCCAGCGCCAGGACGCCGAGGATCTGCTCTCGGTGGTATTCCCGGAGCAGCTCGCCTGTGCCGAGAATCTCTCGGGGGCGCGGGAGATTCCGCAGCACCCGCTGGTGAGCCAGACCGTGCACGATTGTCTCACCGAAGTCATGGACGTGGCGGGGCTGGAGCGACTGCTCGGCAAGCTGGAACGCGGTACCATCACGCTGTCTTGCCGAGACGGCGCCGTGCCCTCGCCGCTTGCCGAGGAAGTGCTCAACGCGCGGCCCTACGCCTTCCTCGATGATGCGCCACAAGAGGAGCGGCGCACGCGCACCTTGCGCTCCGGCGGCTTGGCGCTCGCGGATACGGCCGTTTCGGCTCGCCCGGATCCAGCGGCCATCGCCCGGGTGTGCCGCGAGGTCTGGCCGCAACCACGGGATGCCGATGAGCTGCATGATGCACTGGTGGTGTTCGGCTTTTTGACCGCGGCTGAGGCTGCACGTGGGCCGATGAATGAACCGGTGGAACAGACGCGCTCTGATTGGCGGGAACTATTCGCTACCCTCACTGGCGCGGCTCGGGCTACGGCCGTTGCGATTCCTGGCGGCGAGAGTCTCTGGGTCGCCGCTGAAAGGCTTGCCGAGCTGCGCTGCCTGCATCCGGAGCTCGTGCAAGACCCCGAAATCGAAGCCCTAGCAGCGAGTGAGGCCGCGAGCACTGCGCAAACCGCGCTCATGGAGCTCATTCGTTCGCGCCTGGATGGTCTTGGCCCGGTCACGGCGGCGCGGCTTGCGGCGCCACTGGGTGTGTCCACGCAGCGTGTCCTTGCTGCGCTCTTGGCCCTGGAGGCAGAGGGGTTCGTCATTCAGGGCCGATTTAGCGCGGCGGCCTCGGCACCCGAGTGGTGCGAGCGGCGCCTGCTTGCCCGCATCCAACGCTACAGCGTTCATCGCCTGCGCGCCGAGATCGAGCCTGTGAGCGCGCAGACGTTCATGCGCTTCCTGCTCGAATGGCACGGCCTCGCGGATCGCGCGCAAGGCCAGGAGGCGTTGGCGCGGGTGCTGGAGCAATTGGAGGGGTTCGCGTTGCCGGCAGCCGCCTGGGAGCGGGATATCCTGCCGGCCCGGATCGTCGATTACGCGCCAGAGCACCTGGACCAGCTCCTGGCCAGCGGGCGGTTTATCTGGTTGCGACTGACGCCACCTCGCTTGCAAGGTGAGCCCGCACGGCGACGGCCTGGTGCCGTACGTCAAACACCTATTACCCTGATTGAGCGGACAGCTTTGCCACTGTGGCGCGAGGTGGCTGTATCACCAGCACCGGCACAGCCCGCCGGTCTGTCGAGCGGTGCTCGCCAGGTTCTGACGGTCCTGGAGCGGCAAGGGGCATCGTTCTTCACCGATCTGGTCGAGGCGAGCGGGCTGTTGCGCACCCAGGTGGAGGCGGCACTGGGGGAGCTCATCGGTTGGGGCTTGATCAGCTCCGATACATTCACTGGTTTGCGGGCGCTGAGTGCGCCGGCGCACAGGCGTCCTTCGTTCGCCCCGCGTGGCCGGCGCCGCCGGCGTGCGGCGGTGGGGGTGAGCGCCGCCGGTCGCTGGGTGCATCTAGAGAGCCGGTGCATGCAAAGCGCCGAGCCGCCCGTGCGGCGCTCCGGCGCGATGACTGAGCTCGCGAGTCTGGAGCATATCGCCTGGGTGCTACTGCAACGCTACGGCGTGGTGTTCCGCAAGCTGCTGGAGCGGGAGAGCGCAATACCGCCCTGGCGCGAGCTGCTCTATGTCTACCACCGTCTGGAGGCGCGTGGGGAGATTCGCGGCGGGCGCTTCGTGCAACAGTTCTCGGGCGAGCAGTTTGCTCTGCCGCAGGCCGTGGCGGCGCTCAAGGCCATGCGCCGATCAGAGGGCGCTGATACGCTGGCCGTGGTATCCGCCGCCGATCCTCTGAATCTATTGGGTATCATAACGCCAGGTAGGCGGCTGCCGGCGCTAACCGGCAATCGGATCGTCTACCGCGACGGTGTGCCCGAAGCGCTGTGCTGTAATGGCACGATAGGATTTCTGCGTGAGCCGATGCCGGCGGCGCAGCGCCTAGAGCTCCAGGAAAGGCTTCTGGCCCGCCACCGCCGGGGCGCACCGCGCTTGGCACGGTCTGACCCAAGCTCGATAGACCGTGGGCGTCACCAACAAGCGGATTGAGCGGGGTCTTACAGCACGGGGCCGTGGGGCCCGGCAAAAGGAGAGTCAACGATGGTCGCCGTGGTTAAGCGGTTTTTCTCCACTCTTTGGTATCTGATCGTCGTGGTATGGCGCGTGCTGTTCGCGGCGTTTGTGCTCTCGTTGCTGGTTATGGTGTTGCTCGCGATCAAAGGCCCGCCGGCGCCTGAGGTCGGTAACGAGGTTGCCTTGCTCTGGGCACCGCAAGGCAGTGTGGTGGAGACCAGCGAGCTCGCGCCCGATGCGCTGATCAGGCGCATCATAGGTGGGAAGCCGCAACAAACGTCCCTGCGTGGCTTGGTGACAGCCCTGCGGCGCGGGGCCAGTGATCCACGCATCTCCATGGCTGTGCTCAAGTTGGATGATCTGGCCCAGGCCGGCATGGCACAGCTGCAAGAGCTCGGCAGCGCAATAAGCGAGTTCCGGGCGAGCGGCAAGAAGGTGATCGCCTACGCTCAGAGCTACACCCAGCAGCAGTATTATCTGGCTGCCCTGGCGAACAAGGTTTACCTGGATCCCATGGGTGGGGTGGTGCTGCAGGGCTTCGGGGTATATCAACACTATTTCGAGGATGCCCTTGACGAGCTGGGGGTGAAAGTCCATGTGTTCCGGGTCGGCCAGTACAAGTCGGCGGTCGAGCCGTTTATGCGCAATGACATGTCGCCCCAGGCCCGAAGAGAGCATCAGGCTTGGCTGCATACCCTGTGGGATATCTACAAGACCGACGTGGCGCAGGCGCGTGGCTTGCCAGCGCAGGCCATCGATCGCTACATCGAACAATTGCCCGTTAAGCTCGCGGCACACGATGGGGATACCGCGGCGCTTGCCCGCTCGGCCGCACTGGTCGATAAGCTCGTGACCCCGGCGGAGCTGCGTGCCGAGGTAGCTGCTGCGGTGGGGGTAGATCAGCAAACCGGTGACTTCCGGCACATCGGCAACCTCGATTATGTGCAGGCAACCGGCGGATTGCAATCGGATAATCAGCCCGTAAAGGTGGGCCTGATCATAATCGAGGGTCCCATCGCCGATGGCGAGAGCCGTCCCGGTGTCGTAGGAGGGGACACCGTGGCACGGCAGATTCGCACGGCACGCCGGGATGAACGCATCGCCGCGTTGGTCTTGCGCGTGAACAGTCCGGGCGGCAGCGCAACGGCGAGCGAGGTGATTCGCCGCGCGGTCGCGGCGACGCGCCAGGCAGGCAAGCCCGTTGTGGTTTCTATGTCGAGCGTGGCGGCATCGGGTGGCTACTGGGCCGCAATGAACGCCAATCAGATCTGGGCCCAACCCAGCACCTTGACGGGCTCTATCGGTATCTTCGGCTTGCTCCCTAATTTTCATACCCTGCTGGAAGATCTGGGTATTCACACGGACTGGGTGAGCACGCATGCGCTTACCGGTGCGCTGCGGCCGGATCGGCCGATGACCGCGGAGGCGGCACGCATAGTGCAGTTGGTCGTCGAGCAAGGCTACCAGCAGTTTATCCACCGGGTTGCCCAGGCGCGTGAGATGAGCGTGGCCGCCGTCGACGAGATAGCCCAGGGGCGGGTATGGAGCGGCCGGGTCGCCAAGCGCTTGGGACTAGTGGACCGTTTGGGGGGGTTACGCCAAGCCACTACGGCCGCCGCCAAGCTGGCGGGACTGGATAAGCGCGGATTTATGCTGGTGCCCGTGCCCGCTGCCGGCAGTCTGGGCGAGCGTTTGCTGCGGCCTTTCCTCACCTTGACTCAGCGGCTCCATGCAGAGCATCTGCCGATCGCGGATTGGCTCGAGCAGTGGATGGCGCAGTCTGGCGAACCGCTGCCGCTCAGCTGGCTGCACGATCCTAAGGCCGCGTATGCCTATTGCCCCTGTTGGCCGGACTTGAGGGGATCTTACCCTTAAATGTGAACAGGCCCTAGATTGGGCTGATCCGGGCTAACGGAACACGCGGAGGCGCCGACATCCGTAAAGACGGTCCGCGCACAACCGGCCATCCAATACAAGGCAGTGCCCGCGTCGACGGATCGCTTTGGAAGTGTTTGCAATACTGTTTTCGTTGTGGGTAAGAACTGGGGCGTGCGTTAGCAAGTCTATAATAGTTGTGTTCTCTAGAAATCGCCGCTGACAGCAGGTGCGTCGATTCTGGTGGTGGTTGAGGGTGGGCAAAACAATAAAGTGCGTCATGATCAAGACACGCTTCAAACAACTAAACCGGTGGATGTTGGCTGCCATCGTACTTTCGGTGGCGGTACTCGCTCTGGTCGCCACCTTGACCACGCACACCTTCAGGGAGCTGCGACGGTTGAGCGAGGTCGAGGCAATCGTTGCCGAGGTCGAGGTCGATGTGCGCGAGATGACTGCCGCGGCGCGCAGCGCGCACCAGGTCTTGCAGCTGGAGTTCGCCGCGGGCACGCTGCTGATGCTATTGCTGACGCTAGTGATCGGCGGTGCATTACGGCGTCTATTCACCACGAGGAGGCTGGTGGAGCAAGGGGTCGCCCGGCTGGTGGAGTTAATAGACAAGCTGGCCCGTGACGAGGCGGTCGATGCCGGCATGTTGCCTGTTACCGAGGACGAGCTGCAAAAGATCGGCACGGCACTGCTGCGCATGCGCAAGACGCTGGACGCAACGCTGCTACCGCGCCAGCAGGCCGCTAACCTGCTGGACCGGTTCGGCACGCTGCGTCTCGTGCTGCACGCAGACAATGCGATCAGTCATTGCTCGGAAGGGCTGTGCCGGCTGCTGAGCGCATCGGATACCAGCTCAGCCGCAAACATTCTACGTAGGCAGGTCGATTTCTCGCGCTACCTACAGCTGATACGCTACGGCTTGGTCAGGGATCTCGACTGGCAGCTAGAAGACGCGCACGGGCGTTGGCATCGAATACGGCTCAGCGGCACGTTGCTCGGCGAGGACGCTCTGGTGCTCTTTGGCAATCCGCTAGCAGACCAAGGGGCAGCGGACGATGAAGTTCCACCGTTCGGTTGCGATGGCCTGATTCTGGCGCGCAGCGACGGCGCAATCGAGGCGGCCAACCTCACCGCCGAGCGGCTCCTCGGCGTGCCCGATGCGACGGCACGCGGGCAGACGCTCGCTTGCGTGTGCAATCGGCAGCGCTGCTCCAAGGTCATTGCTAGACGCGATCTGGCAGCGTTGGCGAGTACGCGCGACACTGTAGAGTTGACGCTCAACCCGGATGGATCGGAGATCGAGCACCATGTGCAGGTGCGCGTGTACGCGCTGGGAGCCGAGGCGGGTGAAGACACCACATATGCGCTCACCTTGCACGACATCAGCTGGATACGACGTTCTGAAGCCCGGGCTCAGCAGCTTGCTTTCCACGACAGCTTGACCGGGCTACCCAACCGGACGCTGTTCATTGAGCAACTGGGTCGGGCGATCAATGCGGCCCGGCGCCACAGCGGTCAATTTGCCGTGTTGTTTCTGGATCTAGACGGGTTTAAGGACATCAACGATTCGCTCGGCCATCATGCAGGCGATCGGTTGCTGCAGGAAGTCTGCAAGCGTATGCGATCGCAGTTGCGCGATACCGAGTTCGCCGCCCGCTTTGGCGGGGATGAGTTCTGTGTGCTTACCGATGAGCTCGACCAGGCCGAAGACGCTGGCCGCCTCGCCGCGCGCGTGATCGAGGCGCTCAAGCGACCGTATCGATTGGGAAACCAGACCCTCACGCCGCGTGCCAGTATCGGTATCGGTGTCTATCCGGACAATGGCGCCACGCCGCAGGCGCTGCTGCAGGCAGCCGATACGGCCATGTACGAGGCCAAGCGCAAATGCAATCAGCGGTTCGTCTTCCACAGTGACGAGATGACCGAGCGGGCGCGGCAACGCATGACCCTGGATGCCGAGCTGCACTCGGCTGTCGAGTCGTGGCAATTCGTACTCTTCTACCAACCTCAGATCGATTTGCGCACGGGCCGTATGGTGGCCGTGGAAGCCCTGATTCGCTGGCAGCACCCGAAGCGAGGATTGCTCCCCCCGGATGAGTTCATTCCCGCCGCAGAACGCTTGGGTCTCGTGGGGGTGATTGGACACTGGGTCATGGTAAGCGCTTGCAGGCAATTGGCCGCTTGGCGTAGCGCCGGTGTTGATACCTTGCGCATGGCGGTCAATATCGCTCCGACTCACTTCCAGCAGCCCGGATTCGCCCAGGAGGTTGCAGCCATTCTGCAAGAGGCTGGCCTTGAGCCGCGGTCGCTCGAAGTCGAGATTACGGAACGCATGGCGCGCGATCCCGAA
Source organism: Nitrococcus sp. (assembly GCA_030452365.1). Lineage (GTDB taxonomy): Bacteria > Pseudomonadota > Gammaproteobacteria > Nitrococcales > Nitrococcaceae > Nitrococcus. Next base: position 6,475 of record JAKDMK010000011.1, on the reverse strand, counting down.
GCGCATGTCGCGACCTGCGAGGCACTGAGAAGACTCGGCGTGCGTATCGCCATAGACGATTTCGGCGTGGGTTATTCGTCATTGAGCGTGCTGAGGCGCTTGCAAGTGCACACGCTCAAGATCGATCAGCTGTTCCTGAGAGACGTTCTGGATGACCCAAAGACAACGCTGATGCTTGGCGGAATCGTCGCCATGGCGAAGGGTTTGGCGCTGGAGGCGGTGGTAGAGGGCGTTGAGACGCTGCAGCAGCTGGAGTTGGTGTATGGGCTCGGCTGCACACTGGCGCAAGGCTATTACTTCGGCAAACCGCTGCTCGCGCGCGAAATACCGGCCCTGACCAGAGTGGACTTAACCGCCCGCAGTCGTCCTCGCCCGCACTCGGCACGCGTACGGAGGTAACCCATGGGCGTGAACGAGCCACGGCCTACGCCCGATTGGCCGGAAACCGCATCGGTCCCAGTGGTGCCGCCAGCGGTGGGTTATCTGCTATCGACCCTGTATGACGAGGATTTGAGCATCCGATCCCTGGTAACGGAGGTGGAGCGGTTTCCCAGCATCGCGGGGCGCTTGTTGGCGGTGGCCAACTCCGCCTGGTCATCGCCGCAGACAGCGGTTACGCGGCTACCCGATGCCTGTGCTCGGCTGGGTCTGAAGCTGGTGCGCACTCTGAGCATCGCGCTCGCCGTGGCGAATACCTTCGATCCGTTAAAGTGCCGGGGTTTTGACGGCGAACGCTACTGGGCGACGGCGCTGCTGGCCGCCGAAGGAGTGACCCTTCTCGCCAACGGGAAGGGTGAGAATGAGGAGGCGCTGACCTGGCGCGGCGTAGCCCTGCTGCATAACATTGGCTTGTTGTGGCTCGCGGATCACTGTCCGCAAGAGACGAGTACCGCCTTGCTGCGAGACTCCGGCGAGGGCCTGGTGGCGAGGATGCAGGACCTAATGGGCACTGACTTCTGCCGCGCGGGGGCCTGGCTGACCCGTGCCTGGGGGCTGCCCGAAGTGTATCCCACCGTCATCGGGCACCACAGAGATGCGGGCGCCGCGGGAGACCATTTCGTCGCCGCGGCGGTTGTGGGAGTCGTCGCCGACATGGCTTCCGAGCTATTCCGTGGCGACCTATGGACAGTGGATCGCGTACCCTTAGACGTGCGCATCCACTTACCGTCGGATCTTGCGGAATCCACTTATCAATCCCTATGCGCAGCGCTGGCAGACGTACGGGCGATGGGCCGCGTAATTGCAACATCTTAGGCACACTCGCATGCAGTAATCTGCGCGTTGGGTCAGTCATGAGCCCCTCTTGCGGACAGCAAATCAGACCATCACCAACATGTGGGAGACATTCATGAGCCAGACTGTGGTGATCATAGGCGCTAATCGGGGAATTGGACTGGAGTTGGCGCGTGCATGGAACAAACGTGGTGATAAAGTCGTTGCCGTTTGTCGCGAGCCCTCCAAGGCGCTCGAGGCGTTGGGTGTAAGGATAATTGCAGGCATCGATGTCGGCCGCGCCGATAGCATCGAGCAGCTTGGTGCGGAGCTCAACGATACCCGCATCGACACGCTTTGTAACAATGCCGGCGTCATGCTGAATGAATCCTTGGATGCCATGGACTTTGAGCAGATTTGCAAACAGTTCGAAGTCAACACTCTGGGTCCATTGCGGGTGGTCCAAAAGCTGCTGTCCCGAATGGCGGGCAATGCAAAGATCGGACTAATAACCTCGCGCATGGGCTCTATCGAGGACAATACATCCGGCGGAAAATATGGCTACCGCATTAGCAAAGCCGGCCTCAATGCCGCCGGCAAATCACTTGCCGTGGATCTCAAGCCCCGCGGTATTGCCGTGGCAGTTTTGCATCCTGGCTATGTGCGCACGGATATGACGGGCGGGCACGGACACATGGAGGCGCAGGAGGCGGCCCGGCGACTGGTTCAGCGCATGGATGAGCTGAATCTGGATAACACCGGTACCTTCTGGCATTCGGATGGGAGTGTCCTGCCTTGGTAGATAGCGAGACGCTCACTGCAAAGCGGTGTCTTAATGGCCCTCACCTCACTGATGCACCGCCCCACCCGATCCGGGAGATATTCATTTGTAGCGCTTGCTGGCGGCACGAGTCGGCGTAAAGCCATTGCTGACCCAAACCTCAGGCGCGCTTGTACGTTCCGACCAGCCGGTTCATGCCGAGCAGGTGCGGTTCGGCTCTTTCGAGGAACTGCCCTAGGTTGAGCCCCGCTTCCAGATCCAATGCCTGATCCAACGCGAGCACCCAGAAGTAGTAATGATGGCTGCCATGGCCCTCGGGAGGCATCGGCCCCCCATAGCCCGTTTGCCCGATATCGGTAGTCCCCGGCGTGCCCTCGCCGGTGTCTTCCTGCAAGCGAGTCGTCGTGGCGGGGAGGTTGTAGAGCAGCCAATGGACGAACCCATACATTCCCGATTTCACCAGGGGAGCGTCGGGGTCGTGGCAGATCACGGCGAACGATCGCGTGCCCTCGGGCGCCGCGGTCCACGCCAGCGACGGCGAGACATCGGTCCCTTCCCCGGTGTGCTTCGCGGGGATCTTGCCGTGATGCTCAAAAGCGGTGCTGGTCAATTGCATATTCGAGAGCGCGAATCCCATGTATCTTCCTCCTTTCGCTCGCACGAATCTTCCTGTTATGACAACAGGCTGGTAACCCGTTTGGCAAGAGTTAAACTCGTTTGGTCTTGTAGCAAATGAATTGTCCGGCCCGCTATCAAGGATGGAGGCACAATGAAGATTCTAGTCACGGGCGGCGCTGGCTACATCGGCTCACATGTGGTTCGCCAGCTCATCGCCGCCGACCATGAGGTCATCGTCTATGACAATCTTTCTACCGGCCATCGCTGGGCGGTAGCGGATGTCCCGCTGGTCGAAGGGGACCTAGCAGAGCGCGACAAGCTTGCACGGGTTATGCAGCAAGGCCACTTTGCGGCGCTGATCCACTTCGCCGCCAGCACGGTTGTGCCCGAATCGCTGGCGCTGCCGCTCGCCTACTATGGTAACAACACGCGCAACACCCTCGGCTTGCTCGAGCTCATCGATGATTACCGCATACCCTGGTATGTTTTTTCCTCCACGGCGGCCGTTTATGGTGAGCCGGCGATGTCCACGGTGACCGAGGAATCGTCGTTGGCACCGATCAATCCTTACGGTGCCTCTAAGATGATGAGTGAGCGCATCTGTCAGGATTTGGCGCTCGCCTCGGCACTGCGCTACGTGATTCTGCGCTACTTCAATGTTGCCGGCGCCGAGCCCGGGGCTCGGATCGGTCAGGCCACGCCACAGGCAACTCACCTTATCAAGGTCGCCTGTGAAGCCGTGGTCGGTGTCCGCTCGGGATTGAAGCTCTATGGGACCGATTACCCCACGCCAGACGGAACCTGTATTCGGGACTACATCCATGTCGAGGATCTCGCCCGTGCCCATGTGATGGCGCTGGAATACCTGATTGCGGGAGGCGAGAGCCAGATCCTCAACTGCGGCTATGGTCATGGCTATAGTGTGCGTGAAGTGATCGATCGGGTGCGGGAGGTTTCGGGCGCGTCCTTTGCGGTCGAAGAGGTCGGCCGCCGGGCGGGCGATCCCCCTGGGTTGGTCGCTGATAGCACCCGCATTCGCCGGGTGCTCGGATGGGAACCGGTGTATGATGATCTGCAGATGATCCTCGCCCATGCGCTCGCCTGGGAACGGGCGTATCAAGCGATGCAGCAGAGTGTGTAGATCGAACAGCGGCGCTTTAGAGTGCTGCAAGCAGTCTCAAGCGCGGCACCGGCGCGTTCTGGTAGCCGGGACTCTTAGCAAGAATTAGACTTGTGCGGGGTGGGAGTGCACGGCATCATGCGCGGGCGCGGCGCCTTGTCTTGCGAAAAAATGGCCTCCGGCGCGGCGTCGCGGGTGGATGTTAACAGGCCTAGTTCCGGGGATTACGATGTCGTGGTCGCGGCGCCATTTGGCGCAGTGGCCGTGCGTTGTGATGAGGCGGCTGTCATCGGGCTCTATCTATTTAGCCAAGAGCTTACACCTACATGGGCGGTGAGCGGTTTTGCGGCACAGGTGGCGGCAGAGCTCAAGGCCTATCTGATGGACGGCAGCCGCGCCCTCATGTTGCCGGTGCGGACAAAGGGCACGGTGTTCCAACACCGCGTATGGCAGCGCCTGCGGCGGATACCACCGGGGACGCGCTGCACTTACGGGGCGTTGGCGCGGGAGCTCGGCACCTCGGCGCGCGCGATTGGCGGGGCCTGCCGCGCCAATCCGGTGCCGCTTGTGGTTCCCTGCCATCGCGTCGTTGCCGCCGCCGGCATCGGCGGTTTTGCCGGCTTTGTCGAGGGCGGTATGCACGCAATCAAGGGTTGGTTGCTCGAGCATGAACGGCTATGGCTTGATTTTGCACCCGAGCGTGCCCACTTCCAGGAAACTTATTGAATTCGGCTATTATCGGTTAGGGGTTGATCAGACATGACCGTACAGGCGGAGAAAGAAACGCTCGAGTTTCAAGCCGAGGTTCAGCAACTGCTGAAGCTCATGATCCAATCGGTGTACAGCAACCGCGAGGCATTTCTGCGGGAGCTGATCTCCAATGCCTCGGACGCCACCGACCGGCTGCGCTTCGATGCGCTGCGCGACCAATCGCTGCTCGAGGACGATCCGGAGCTCAAGATCCGGGTCGATTTCGACCTCACGGAGCGCACTATCACGGTGAGCGACAATGGCATCGGAATGAACCGGGATGATGTGGTGAAAAATCTCGGCACGATCGCCCATTCCGGAACGCGCGCGTTCATCGATTCCCTCACCGGTGATCAAGCGCAGGACGCCCGGCTCATCGGCCAGTTCGGGGTTGGCTTTTACTCGTCTTTTATTGTCTCAGATCGGGTTAGCGTTCACACACGCAAGGCCGGCGAAGATCCTGCCAACGGCGTGCGTTGGGATTCCACCGGAGAGGGCGCCTATACGGTGGAACACGAGCACCGCTCCCAGCGCGGAACCGAGGTGGTGCTGCACCTGCGCATGGATGCCGAGGAGTATCTGGACGGTAAACGCCTGCGGGAGATTATACGGCGCTACTCGGATCACATCTCGATTCCAATTCGCATGCCGGTGGAGGCTAAGGACCAGGCGAAAGAGGGCGAGGCGAGCGAGCAAGGTGAGCAACCGATCGAGGAGACGGTCAACCGCGCCTCGGCGCTCTGGATGCGTCCCAAGTACGAGATCCCGGATCCGGAGTACATCGAGTTCTACAAGCACGTGGCCCACGACTACGAAGAACCGCAAACCTGGGTCCACTACAAAGTCGAGGGTACCCACGCGTATACGGCCCTACTCTACATTCCTAGCCTGCGTCCGATGGATCTCTATGCGCGGGAACAGACTCGCGGGGTGAGGCTCTATGTGCGCCGGGTGTTCGTTATGGAGGACACCCAGCACCTGATGCCGCGTTATCTGCGCTTCGTGCGCGGCATAGTGGACACGGACGATCTGCCGTTGAACGTCTCGCGCGAGCTGCTCCAGCAAAACCGATTGATCGATACGATCCGTGCCGCGTCGGTCAAGCGGATTCTGGAGCAGCTAGAGAAGTTATCGCGCAACGAACCGAAGGGCTACCAGGAATTCTGGGCGCGGTTCGGCACCGTCCTCAAGGAGGGCGTGGTAGAGGATACCGGAAATCGCGAGCGCATCGCAGGCCTATTGCGCTTCTGCTCGACACACAGTGCGAGCGAGCAAGTTGCGGTATCACTGGATGATTACATCAAGCGCATGCAGCCGGAGCAGAAGGCGATCTACTATGTAACTGCGGAGACCTTGAGCGGTGCGCGCAAGAGCCCGCACCTGGAGGTCTTTAGCAAGAAGGGACTGGAGGTGCTGTTGCTCCACGAACCCGTGGACGAATGGTTGGTGACGTATCTGCTCGAGTACAAGGACAAACCGCTGCATTCGGTCGCCAAGGGCGAGCTTGATCTGGGCGCGTTGGAGGATGCCGAGAGTAAGGCGGCGCTGCAACAGGCCCAGGAAGCGCATAAAAAGCTGGTTGAGCGGCTGCGCGAAACGCTTGGTGAGCGCGTCTCCGATGTGCGAGTGAGTCATCGATTGACGGATTCGCCGGCCTGTCTGGTGGTGGGCGAGCATGAACTCGGCGCCGGAGTGATGCGTATGCTGCGTTCCGCCGGTCAGCCGCTGCCCCAGGGTAACCCGGTCCTGGAAATCAATCCGGAGCACGAGATCGTCCACCGGCTCAACGAGGGTGAGGACGATGGCCGTTTCGAGGATTGGGCACAGTTGCTCTTCGAGCAGGCCGTGCTGAATGAAGGCGGGCAGCTGGAGGATCCTTCCGCATTCGTCCAGCGCCTCAACGCACTATTGAGTGCGCGTTACGCTTGCGACTGACCGGTGGTCGCGATATAAGGACATAGGGCGCCCCCCGTTCGGGCGGGTGGGGACATCTC
>JAKDMK010000393.1 GCA_030452365.1 Nitrococcus sp. | reverse complement strand
TGGCGTTTGGCCCATCATCACTTGGCAAAGCTGGAGGTCGGCCAACGGACCTACTACGAGAAGCTGCTGGGCGAGGTCATGAGTGAGGTGAACAAACCTCCCGCTCATCTGCGCATCGAGCAACAGGGTCAATTCGCGATTGGCTACTACCACCAACGGCACGCGTTATTCCAGAGGCGCTCTTAGACCGTCAACGAATTGGCTGAACTTTAAGGAGTACAAGACCCATGGCTATTGCACACCGCTACGACTTCGTCCTGCTTTTCGACGTTCGAGACGGCAACCCCAACGGCGATCCCGATGCGGGTAACCTGCCGCGGGTGGATGCCGAAACGGGTCTTGGGCTCGTCACGGATGTCTGCCTAAAGCGCAAGGTGCGCAACTTCGTCGGATTGCTGAAAGAGGAGCAGCCGCCCTTCGAGATCTATGTCAAGGAAAAGGCCGTCCTCAACCGCCAACACCAACGCGCGTATGAGGCAATTGGCGCCGCCGATCTGCTAAATGGAGATGACAAGAAGAAAGGTCGCAAGGGCGGGGATAAGGTCGAAGAGGCGCGGGCCTGGATGTGCAAAAACTTCTTTGACGTACGGGCCTTCGGGGCTGTGATGGGCCGTGGCATCAACTGTGGTCAGGTCCGGGGACCGATCCAGTTCACGTTCGGGCGATCCGTCGAGCCGGTGATGACGCTCGAGCACAGCATTACTCGTATGGCAGTTGCTACCGAGGCGGAAGCCGAGAAGCAGGGTGGCGATAACCGCACGATGGGCCGCAAATTCACCATTCCTTATGGCCTTTATCAGGCACACGGTTTCGTCTCCGCGCATTTGGCGCAGCAGACTGGCTTTGATGATGCCGACCTGGCGCTGCTTTGGCAGGGGCTCATGAATATGTTCGAGCACGACCGTTCCGCCGCCCGGGGGCAGATGGCAACTCGGGGCCTGTACGTATTCGAGCACGAATCCACCTTGGGCAACGCACCCGCGCATAAGCTCTTCGATCGTATCCGTGTCACGCGGGCGACAGAGGGTCCAGCCCGAGGCTTCATCGACTACGCTATTGCAGCCGATGATCAGGCGCTTCCCAGTGGTGTCAGTCTCCATCGGATGCTGGAAGGCTAAACGTGAATGAGCCGCACCTGGTGCCGCTGTCTGCGCTGCAGCATTTCGCCTATTGCCCGCGGCAGTGTGCATTGATTCATCTGGAACAAACGTGGGCGGAGAACCTCTGGACCGCTCAAGGTCAAGTGCTGCATCAGCGCGTGGACAGCCAGCAAGCGGAAACCCGCGCCGGAGTGCGGATCGAGCGCGGCGTCAGCGTCGCTTCGGATCGGTTGGGATTGACAGGGAAGCTCGATGTGCTGGAGATCGATCTTGCGACCGGAGCGCTGATTCCCGTGGAATACAAACGCGGAAAGCCCAAGCCGCAGCATTGGGATCACATCCAACTGTGCGCGCAAGCGCTGTGCCTCGAAGAGATGCGGGATTCTCGTATCGACCAAGGCGCGATCTGGTATTGGCAGGTCCGGCGACGGCAGTGGGTTGAACTGGACGAGGCCTTGCGGCGTGAAACTGAAGCAATTATCGGCGCTGTGCATAAGCTTCTGGAAGGCGGGGTAACCCCTCTGCCGGAGCCTGGGCCGAAATGCCGCGCATGCTCGTTGCGTGATCTCTGCCAGCCGGAGGCTAATGCCCGCGATCGCAGCGCCGCCTATGTGGACTCTTTGTATCAGCCATGAAGAAGCTGCTGAATGCGCTCTACATCACCCGTGACGGCGCGTACCTGCGCAAGGAACGCGAGACGATACTGGTGGAATGCGACGGTGAAAAGGCACTCCAGTTGCCGGCCCATGGCCTCAGCGATATCCACTGCTTCGGCCGAGTGATGGTCTCGCCCGCCCTGATGGGTTTTTGCGCTGAACAAGGCATCGGGTTGGCATTTTACAGCGAGTACGGGCGTTATCTCGCCAGTGTTCATGGTCCGCGAATGGGCAACGTATTGCTGCGTAGGACCCAACATCGCCGTGCCGACGCTGAGTCAGATGGAATCGCCGGGAACATTGTCGCGGCTAAGCTGGCCAACGCGGTTACGGTGCTGCGACGTCATCAGCGCAACCACGGCAAAGTCGACGCGGTCGATAAGGCGGCGGACGACATCCGGCATCTGCTCGACGATGTGCGGCATACCAAATCGGTAACAAAGCTGCGCGGCCTCGAGGGAGCGGCCGGCGCGCGCTACTTCGGTGTTTTCCAAAATCTCATACGTCCCGCCGTACGTGATGGTTTCCCATTCACGACACGCAATCGCCGCCCGCCCCGCGATCCGGTCAACGCGCTGCTGTCATTCATCTACGCGCTTCTCACTCAGGAGATCAGCGCGGCGTTGCACGGCGTTGGTCTTGATCCATACATAGGTTTTCTCCACGTAGACCGCCCAGGCCGGCGTGGTCTCGCATTGGATTTGCTGGAGGAATTTCGCGCCTGGTGGGCAGACCGACTAGTGCTCAGCCTGATCAATCGACAGCAAATAACCCCGGACGATTTTCAAACAGAAGCGTCCGGAGCAGTGCGACTTCACGATGAGGCGCGCAAGCGCATGTTGGTCACCTACCAGGAGCGCAAGCGGGAGACGCTGATCCACCCATTTCTCAAGGAGGAGATTCCAATTGGATTGTTGCCGCATGCTCAAGCCCTACTATTGGCCCGCCATCTGAGAGGCGATTTGGCGCACTACCCGCCGTTCTCCGCGAAATAGTCATGCTGGTGCTTATAACCTATGACGTGAGCACGACGAATGCGACCGGCGCGCGTCGCCTTCGCCGCATCGCAAAGTTATGCGAAGACTACGGCATCAGGGTGCAGTTTTCGGTATTCGAATGCGATGTTGAGCCAGCGGCCTGGGAGTATTTAAAGGCCAAGCTACTCGAAGAGTACGATGAGGAATGCGACAGCCTTCGCTTCTATTTCTTGGGTAGTAATTGGCGGCGGCGAATGGAGCACCATGGTGCAAAGCCAGCGGTTGACCTTTTGGGAGGCAACCTGCTGATCTAAGCCGCTAACCACCGGCTGCGCACAAAAGCCCGGGGGTTTAGCGATTCATCTAAGTGACTGTAATATTTAGAAACCGTGTTTTTTTGACGCCAAACACAAGGTGCGCGCCTGTAGC